>NZ_JBGAHM010000025.1:0-51271 GCF_044226135.1 Methylocella sp.
GCGGCGGCGCGTTGCGCGGCCCGCGAGACCGGCGCGCCCTGGAAGATCGTCCCGCATTTCGGGCAGGTGATCGGGTTCCTGTTAAGATCGAAGAAACGGGTGCCGCAGGCCTGGCACTGATGCTTGGCGCCGAGTTCGGGTTTGGCCACAGACATGAACCTCAGTGGAGCTGGACCTTGCGGTCCCTTCAGCGATGTTGCGGTCCGGTTAGTGACCGCGCAAGCGCCTGTCAACACGCGCTTGCGGGCCGTCGCGCGCGTTTTGATGACAAGGGCGCGGACGGCGTGCTAACGAGCCGGCGGGCTCGCGGGCGGGCGAGGGATTTCTGGGAGCGGGACGTGATGGCGGCGACGGGGCGGCTCAGCGCGCAAAAGAGCGCGCCTCTCTCCGGACGGATCAAGCCGCCCGGCGACAAGTCGATTTCGCATCGCGCGCTCATCTTCGGCCTGCTCAGCGTCGGCGAGACGCAAATCGAGGGCCTGCTCGAAGGCGAGGACGTGCTGCACACGGCCGACGTCTGCCGCGCGCTCGGGGCGCGCGTCGAACGGCTCGGCGAAGGGCGCTGGCGCGTCGAGGGCTGCGGCGTCGGCTCGCTGCTGCAGCCCAAGGGCGACCTCTATTTCGGCAATTCCGGCACGGGCATGCGGCTCATGATGGGCGTCGTCGGCGGCCATCCGCTGACCGCGCGCTTCGACGGCGACGCCTCGCTGCGCAAGCGGCCGATGCGCCGGATTCTCGATCCGCTGGCGCTGATGGGGGTCGAGACGGTGTCGCAGGAGGCGGGCGGACGCTGCCCGCTCGTCGTCAGGGGCACGGCCGAGCCGATCCCGATCGAATATCGCTCGCCGGTGGCCTCGGCGCAGGTCAAATCGGCGATTCTCCTCGCCGGGCTCAATTCGCCGGGCCGCACCACGGTGATCGAGCCCGAGGCGAGCCGCGACCACACCGAGAAAATGCTGCGCTATTTTGGCGCGACGGTCGCCGTCGAGCCGTTCGGGGCGCAGGGGCGCAGGATCACGCTCGAAGGGCGGCCCGAACTCGTCCCCGCGCCGCTGTCCGTGCCGGGCGATCCGTCGTCGGCGGCCTTTCCGCTCGTCGCCGCGCTGCTCGTTCCCGGCTCGGACATCGTCGTCGACGCGATGATGACCAATCCGCTGCGCGTCGGGCTTTTGACGACGCTTCTCGAAATGGGCGCCGACATCGAGATTCTCGACCGGCGCGAGGAGGGCGGCGAGGAGGTCGCCGACCTGCGCGTGCGCGCCTCGGCGCTTCGGGGCGTCGACGTTCCGGCCTCGCGCGCGCCGAGCATGATCGACGAATATCCGATCCTCGCCGTGGCCGCCTGCTGCGCCGAAGGGACGACGCGCATGCGCGGGCTCGGCGAATTGCGGGTCAAGGAATCGGACCGGCTTGAGGCGGTGGCGGCTGGCCTGCGCGCCTGCGGGATCGACCCGCAGATCGAGGGCGACGACCTGATCGTCGAGGGGCGGGGCGGGGCGATCCCCGGCGGCGGCCTTGTCGCGACGCATCTCGACCATCGCATCGCCATGAGCTTTCTCGTGGCCGGCCTCGCCGCAGGGGCGCCGGTCGCGATCGACGACGCCTCCATGATCGCGACGAGCTTCCCGGGCTTTCGCGCCGAGATGGAGCGGCTTGGAGCGCGCTTTTCATGATCATCGCCATCGACGGTCCGGCGGCGTCCGGCAAGGGCACGCTGGCGCGCCGTCTCGCCGCCCATTTCGGCCTGCCGCATCTCGACACGGGGCTGCTCTATCGCGCTACGGCGCGCGCCCTGATCGACCAGGGACGCGATCTCGCCGACCGCGAGGCGGCGATCTGGGCGGCGCGAGGCCTCGCCCTCACCGATTTCGACGAGCAGGCGCTGCGCAGCCGCGACATGTCGGAGGCCGCCTCGGTCGTCGCGGCCATTCCTGAAGTGCGCGCGGCCCTTGTCGAGACGCAGCGCCGCTTCGCGCATCGTCCGGGCGGCGCCCTGCTCGACGGGCGCGACATCGGCACGACGATCTGCCCCGACGCCGCCTGCAAGATCTTCGTCACCGCGAGCGAGGACGCGCGGGCGACGCGCCGCGCGCTCGAATTGCGCGCGCGCGGCGAAAAGGTCGACTACGCCGCCGTGCTCGAAGACATCCGCCGGCGCGACGCGCGCGATTCGACGCGGGCCGCCGCGCCGCTGCGGCCCGCCGCCGAC
Organism: Methylocella sp.; assembly: GCF_044226135.1. Lineage (NCBI taxonomy): Bacteria > Pseudomonadati > Pseudomonadota > Alphaproteobacteria > Hyphomicrobiales > Beijerinckiaceae > Methylocella > Methylocella sp. The sequence goes on from NZ_JBGAHM010000025.1 coordinate 2,210, forward strand.
GCCGTAGTGCTCGACACGACCAAGCTCGACGTCGAAGCCGCCTTCAGGGCCGCGCTCGCCATCGTCGAGGCCGCCGCGCCGTCGTTTCGCTCGGCCGCGGGCTGACGCCCTTCGTCGCGGCCCGAGTTTTCGGCGCGACGGGTCGCGGCGGCCGGCGCCTCAAATCCGCCGCCCTGCGCGCGCAAGGCTTCACGAAATTTCAAGGGACTGTGTTCGCGGCGCCGTTTCGGCGCTGCGGCGTCTGCGTTAAGATTTTGCGGCGCGCCGGGCTTGGCGGCGCGACGAGCTTTCCCTTTCCGGCCGCCGCATCTCCCGGCGAAGGCTTCGACGAGGACCATGCCAGAGATGACGCCGGCGACGTCTGAGGACGAGGCTCGAAGCTCGGCTTTAGAGCTTTCCGCGCGCCGTCACGAAGCGGCCGACGCCGGCCCCGGGGCCGTCGACCTGTGCGCCGGCGCCACGGATCATCTGCTTCCCGACGAGGCGCGTCTCGGGCTCCGGAACGGGGTTTCGCTCGCCCTGTTCGCCGCCTTCGCCCTCCATGCGACGCTCGCCGCAGTCGTCTGGTCGTCGCTGCGGCGCGAGACGCCGCAGGTCGAGCAGGAAATCCCGATCGAAGTCGTGATGGAGGAAAAGAAGCCCTCCGAAAGCGAAGCCGCCGCCGCCGAACGGCGAAAGGCGGCCGAACAGAAGGCCGCGCAGGACAAGACCGCGCAGGACAAGGCCGCACAAGAGGCCAGGGCGGCGCAGGAGGCGAAGGCCGCGCAGGACGAGGCGGCGCGCGAGGAGGCGGAACGCCAGCGCAAGACGGCCGAAGCCAAGGCGGAGCAGGACAAGGCGGAGCAGGACAAGGCCGCCCAGAAAACGGCGGAGCGGCAGAAGGCGGCTCAGGACGCCAGAGCCGCGCAGGAAAAAGCCGCGCAAGAACAGGCGGCGCAGGAGGCTAAAGCCGCGCAGGAAAAAGCCGCCCAGGAAGCGAAAGCCGCGCAGGAGCAGGCGGCGCGGGAGCAGGCCGCCCAGAAGGCCGCCGAAGCCAGGGCGGCGCGCCAGGCGGCGGCGGACGAGAAAGCCGCGCGCGCCCGGGCGGCGCAGGAGGCGAAGGTCGCCGAGAAGAAAGCCGCCGAGGAGCGTCGCCAGGCCGAGCGCGAGGAACGCAAGGCCGCCCAGCAGGCGAGGGCGGAGGAGCGCAGGGCGGAGGCGCAGCGCGCGCAGACGGGCCAAAGCACGGGGCGAATGCAGACCGCGGGGCTGTCGAACGGGCTGAAGCTGCCGTTCGACAACGGCCCGCCGCTGTTCAAGGCCGTCGCCGTGCCGGTCCCGACCGACGGCGGCGAGGAGCTGCTGAACTACAAGGTCGTCGTGTTCGGCATGCTGGAGCGCGCCAAGCAGTATCCTGAAGGCGCGCGCGAGCGCGGCGCGCGGGGCCGGGCGGTGATCGCCTTTTCGCTCAACGAGAAGGGCGAGCTTGTCAACGTCTCGCTGCTGCGCTCGACCGGCGATTCGGATCTCGACGTGGAGGCGCTGGGGCTCGCCGCGCGCGCCTCGCCCTTTCCAAAGCCGCCGCCCGGCGCGCAACGCGACTTCGCGGCGGAGATCAGCTTCGATTATCACGACGCGCGCCGGCACGACGCGCAGACCGACGCCGCGCCCGTCCCCGAGCCTGAGCCGGAATAGGCGCGCGGGGTCTCCCAAAAAGACCGGCGGACCGGCCCTGCGGCGCCTTGCGCGGAAGGACGACGCCGGGCGGGCGCGAATCGTAGCCCGCCCGGCGCCGCCGTGGGGATTGAGCGGCGCGCGGCGCGCTTTCGGCGCGTCTTCGGGGTGTGGCGGCCGGGACCGCCGGTCCTGCGTCCATGGATCGGCGGCGCCAGTTCGTGTGGGCGAAGGGAGATGAGCCCTGTTCCGGCCTCGGCGCTCACGATCGGGACGACCATCCGCGCCTGAGCGGAACCGGGATCCGCTCTTGCGCCGGGCCGACGCCGGCGCAGGACGGCGTCGGCGCGGCGCGCGTCAGGCGGGGATTTCGATCACGCGCACGCCGGCCTGCCTCGCCTGCAGGGTCATGTTCGCCGTCCCGCGCCCGCCCGGGAAGGCGACGACGAGATCGGGCCGGCCTTCATCGAGCATCTGTCTGTTGCGGACAGGCCCCGCGGCTCGACCATGGGCGAACCAGTCGGGCGCGTATTCCTCGACTCGCACGCCAGCCCCTGCGGCCCATTCCCTCGAAAGCCTGTCCGCGCCGTCTGCGCCGCCTTCGATCAACGTCGCGAATCCCAGCGCCGCGTGAAGCGAATCGAGTTCGCGTCTCAAGCGTTCGGCGTCCTTGAAGGTGCGGCCGCCACAAACGAGAACCCGCAAATATGCCCTCCGATGATCGAACGCCGGACGCGTGCAAAGGCCCCGCCGCCGGTTTCATGGACGCCGGGGAAAGGTGTTTCACGAAGCCGGGGGCGTGTCATGAGACGGCGCGCGGTTTTCCGGGCGTTGAAGGTGAGGCGGTGCGCCTGATCCGGAAGCGCGGCGTCGGCGTCGCGCGTCGTTTCGTTTGGAGGAAAAGATCGCGCCGTCAATTTCCAGGATCAATAAAGAACGCGTTCCGCGTCTTGAACAGCCCGACAGGTCGCGGCGCCGTCAGAAGCAAGCCGTGCGTGCGGATCATTGTCCCGCAGGCCGGCGCGGCTTTTGGAAATTATCGATATTTCGATAAGTTATGCATAAATTTTGGTCGGAGTGAGAGTCCGCCATACTGGGGTTTTATGTGATCGCGCCTTGGGTCATTTGGATTCATAAATCCGTTGATGGACAGTGAGTTGCTGACGCGCAAGCAAGCTTGACGTTGCAATCGCCGTCAATTGATCGCATTCTCATTATGCAGTTCAAAGTGCAGGCGGAGCGATCATGGTGAGGGCGCGGAACAGGCTTTCGGCGCGCCAGGCGGCGACCCTCAGAAAACCGGGGCGGCATGCGGACGGCGGCAACCTCTATCTGGAGATCGGCGACGGCGCGCGGCGCGGCTGGCTCTACTTCTATCAGTGGGGCGGCAAGCGGAAGGTGATGGGGCTCGGGCGGGCTCCCTCCGGCGCCAGCGACAGGGGAGCGGTCTCGCTCGACGAAGCGCGCGCCGCCCGCGACGCCGCCGAAAAGCTCGTTCGGCAGGGCGTCGATCCGATCGTCGAACGCGCGACTGCCCGGCAGGCGGCGCGGGCGACGCCGACGTTCGGACAGATCGCGATCGACGTGATCGAGGCGAAGGCCGCCCAGAGCCGCAACGTCAAGCACGCCGCGCAATGGCGCGGGCTCGAAAAGGACGCGGCGGCACTCTGGCTAAAGCCTGTCGACGCGATCGACACAGAGGCGGTGCTTGGCGTCCTGCGCCCGATCTGGGCCACCAAACCGACGACGGCGCGGCGCGTGCAGGAGCGCGTCAGGAACGTCCTCGACGCCGCTAAAGCGCACGGCCATCGCGCAGGCGACAATCCGGCCGAATGGCGGGGGCATCTTGACCAGATCCTGCCGAGACCCGCGAAGGTCGAGCGGAGCCATCACGCTGCGCTGCCCTACGGAGATGTGCCGGCGTTCATCGGCCGTCTGCGCTCGCATCAGGCCAGCTCGGTCGCAGCCATGGCGCTTGAGTTTCTGATCCTGACGGCGGCCCGCTCGGGCGAAGTCTATGGCGCGCAGTGGCCGGAAATCGACGTTGAGGCCGCCATCTGGCATGTCCCGGCGAGCCGCATGAAAGGCGGAAGGGCGCATCGTGTCCCATTGTGCGGACGAGCGCTAGAAATTCTCGCTGCTCTGCCCCGGATCGGCGATCATGTCTTCGAGAGCCCGCGCGGCGGCGGTCTTTCGCATGTTGCCATGGCGAAGGTCCTCGCCCGGCTCGGCGGGGAGGGTGCGACGGTGCATGGTTTTCGAAGCAGCTTTCGCGACTGGTGCGGCGGCGAAACGAATTTTCCGCGCGAGCTCGCCGAACAGGCGCTGGCGCACCGCTTGGGCGACGCCGCCGAGCTCGCCTACAAGCGCGGCGATTTCCTTGAGAAGAGAAGAGCCATGATGGAGGCATGGGCGCTTTATTGCGACGGTCGGCAGGCTGACAGATCGTGAAGCTCGCAGAGCGATGCGCATGAACCGGAAGCAGGGCGGGGGGAAGCGCGCGAAGCGTCTCGTCTCGACGACATTCAAACGTTCATACTGGACGTTCCAGACGGATGAATGGAGACAAATTGGCGCTGCCTATTTCCCGCGCTTCGCCGAAGCCATTGCGGCCGATCTTGCGCCATATGTTGGCCTCGCAACGGCAGAGGCGGCGGACGGCCGGCGATGGCGGGAGGCCGTGACGGCCATCACCCGCCGCCGCATTGAGGACGAGAAAGCAGAGGCGACGGCCCCGGAGACGGCGCAGGTCATGAAATGGCTCGCCGTTGTCGCGCGTGCGGCCGACAATCTCGCGGAGGTCATCAAACAGCAGGGCGGTGCTGGAGGCAGTCTCGGCCGGTCGGACATCGACCGAGCGCTCGGCATCATCGCTCCGTCAGCGCCCAAGACCAGGAAGCTTCTTCCGATCCTGCGCGCTTATGCCGAGGCGGCGCGGACCGCCAGAGGCCAGCCGGCGCATCACCGCATGAAGCACATCTTCAATGGGATCGAGTTTTCGCACACCGAAAAAGTGCACGTCGAGGCGTCAGGGCTCGAGGCCGAACAGGATGTGCCCGGTGGCAACTTGCCGCGCGACAGGTGGTTCGTCGCCTTACATGCATTCTGCACGGAGGAAAGTTTGCCCGTAGCCACGCGCAGCGACGACGTCGCCACGCCATTCGTCGCCTTCCTGGCGGAGCTCGAACGCCATATGCCCGCTGATCTGCGTGAAATCTCGACCAACCCCCGGGCGTTGGCGAGAAGCGTCGAGCGCGCGCTGAAGGCCGCAAAGGAGCAAGGCGTCTTGGGAGAATGACCTTGTCCAGCGACACCATAGCGCTCGGGCGAGGCTTTATGGTGTCGCGTGTTTCCTGCTCCGGGTCGCGATCAAATCACCTCCATTGCAACGGCGCGCTCGTTGCGCCTGATGGAGGTTATAATGGAACGACATCACGAGGCCGCGCTCGACGAGCCGATCATGGTCGGGACGGCTGAAGCGAGCAGGCTACTCGGCGGCATTTCCCGCGCGACCCTCTTCCGCTGGGACCGCGCTGGCTACATTCGTCTGGTTCGGATCGGAGGACGCACGCTAGTTCCGATTTCCGAAATCCGTCGCATCGCGGCTCCTGGCGCGGGGGAGGCGGGCCGATGAGGTCGATCCCGCTGGCGTCCGCGAAGGAAATCGCTGCCCGCATCCTCACCCGCTTCGCGTCGGAACGTCCCAGAATCTATCTGGCCGGCAAGGTCAGACACAGGAACGACTGGCGCAATCGACTGACAGGTGGGTGCGTGTCAGTCCGCGACGAATTCGATCCACATGAGGTCGTGCCGCTCGAAAACTTCACGATGACGGGACCGTTCGTATCGTCCTGGCTCGAGGAGCACGACCCGGCGACGCACGGCGTCGCAGACGGTGGAGGGCGTTCGACGGAGCGCCGCCGCATCTTTGACGCGGATATGGCGCGGATCGGACGATCCGATTTTGTGTTCGGATATATCGACGCAAGCGACGCCCATGGAACGCAGGTCGAAATCGGCCACGCCCACGCGCTCGGCAAGCCAGTTTTCCTGACGTTCGACCCGGCGCTTTCCGAGAATGTGGTCGACGACCACTGGTTTGCCGCGCAGGCGGCCGTTGTGCTGCCTGGGCCGCTCGAGGCGGCATTCGCCACGGCGCTCAACCTCTGGCGATCGTGCAGGTCGCGCGAGTCGATCAGATCGAAACCTCGTCGGCAATGAATGGTCGGCCGGGACGCAGGACCAACCGACCGCCATTGGCCAAATTCACACAAAATGGATGACTGTCGACATGTATACTTCCGCAGACGCGCTGGAGCAATCCGTCGCGCGAGTCGACGCTCCGGCGTCGCAGCCGATCACCCTCAGCGTCTTTGCGTCGCCGCAGGGAACCATACTCTCGAAGGCCTTCACCTTGCGCCCGGACGGTTCGCTCGAGAAATGCGCCGGCGCGCAACTCTGGAAAGGCGAGGTCTGGCGCACGCACGTCAAGGACCCGAGGCGTGCGCTGCGCACTGCATCGATAGCGCGAGCCGATTTAGTCCGCTATAAGCGGAGGCTTTGCGGTCGACATTCCAAGGCATAAAACGAGGCATATTGTGACGTGGGAAATTAAGGGCGTGATCGCGCCGAAGATTAATTTCGCGACTCATCAAAACGCCGTGCCTCTCATTCGAGACGTGAAGGTGACCGCGCCGCCGGATACGCCGGCGCACACTCTCACCTTGTCGCTGTCGTCGGATCCGCCGTTTGTGCAAACGAAAGTCTGGAGCATCGACGCGATCGGGGCGTCGGAGACGCTTTCGATTCATGACCGCGACGTCGCGCTGAACGCGACGCTGTTACATGATCTGACCGAAAGTCTGGTTGGCACGCTGACCCTGAGATTGACGGATGCGGCGAACGCCTTGTTGGCCGAGGCCACGCAGCCGATCGAGCTTCTCGCCCATAATCAATGGGGCGGAATCGGCGTGATGGCGGAGTTGCTTCCCGCCTTTGTGATGCCGAATGACCCCGCCGTCGATCGCGTGCTCAGGGCAGCCTCGGACGCGCTGAGGCGCGCCGGCAAGCAGGACGCGATTGACGGCTACAGGTCCAAAGAGCGCCGCCGCGTTTGGGAGCTGGCTTCGGCGATCTGGTCGGCGGTGGCGGGTCTGCGCCTGTCCTACGCCATTCCGCCCGCCAGCTTTGAACAGACCGGGCAGAAGGTGCGCACGCCGTCGCAAATTCTCGAGGGACAGCTCGCGACCTGCCTAGACACGACATTGCTTTTCGCCGCGGCGCTCGAGCAGGCGGGCCTGAACCCTCTGCTGGTGATGACCGAAGGCCACGCCTTCGCGGGCGTCTGGCTACAGCCGGTCGAGTTCGCGGCCTTGATCACCGAGGAGGCGGCCGCGCTTCGGCGCCGGCTCGATCTCGATGACCTGCTTGTGTTTGAGACCACTCTGGCGACAGGCGCCGCGCCGGCCAGTTTCAGTCAGGCCGTGACGCAGGCGAGGCGGCAGATGGCCGAAGATGCGCCGGCGCGCTTTGAGATGGCGATCGACGTGCGCCGCGCGCGCATGCAGAAGATCCGCCCGCTTGGCGTCGCCGCGCCACGCCATGGCGAGACTGATGCTAATCCGCCCTCCATCGCCGAGGGCCTAGACGAGGCGCCCGCTCTGCCGCCCTTCGACGTCGAGACGCAAGAGGCGGCTCAGACTCCCGCCGGGCGCGTTGATCAGTGGCGGCGCAAGCTGCTCAACCTGACCACCAGCAATAACCTGCTGCATTTGCGTGATAGCGGGAGGGTGGTGCGGCTGCATTGTCCGAACCCCGCGACGTTGGAGGACCAGCTTGCGAACGGGAAGAAGATTCGCATCCAGCCGATGCCCGAAATCGATATCGGTGGACGTGACGAGACTATTTACGAGGATCAGACACATTCACGGCTGCGCGACGAGATCGCCGCCAGCGCCCTGGCGCGCGGCGAAGCGCTGTCGCTGCTGCCAAAGGACAAGCTCGACGCCTCCCTGACGGAACTCTACCGCAAGGCCAAAACCGACCTCGAGGAAGGCGGAGCGAATACGCTCTTCCTCGCGCTCGGCTTTCTCAAGTGGAAAAAATCGCCGAAGGAGGAAAAGACCTATCGCGCGCCGCTGATCTTGCTGCCGGTCCGGCTCGAGCGCAAGAGCGCGGTGTCAGGCATGACGATGATCATGCACGAGGACGAACCGCGCTTCAATCTGACATTGCTCGAGCTGCTGCGCCAGGATTTTCAGCTCGCCATCGCGGGTCTCGATGGAGATCTTCCTCAAGATCAGAGCGGCGTAGACGTCGAAGGCGTCTGGCGAACCGTCCGCGCCGCGGTGCGCGACCTCGCCGGCTTCGAGGTGACCGGAGACGTCGCGCTCGGCGTCTTCTCCTTCGCAAAATATCTGATGTGGAAAGACCTCGTCGAGCGCGCCGATCTCTTAAAGGAGAGCCCGCTGGTCCGTCATCTGATCGATCGTGACGGATCGGTTGAGGTTGACAGGGGAGGTTTTCCACGCGCGCAGGATCTCGACGCAAAAATCGACCCGGGCGCCGTATTCACTCCGCTGCCGGCGGACAGCTCGCAACTGGTTGCGGTGGTGGCGTCAGCGCAAGGGCGCGCCTTCGTGCTCGACGGGCCGCCGGGCACCGGCAAGTCACAGACCATCGCGAATATGATCGCGCATAATCTGGCGCTTGGCCGGCGCGTGCTGTTCGTCGCGGAGAAGCGCGCGGCGCTCGAAGTGGTGCAGCGGCGCCTCGCTGAAAAGGGGCTCGCTCCGTTCTGCCTGGAGCTGCATTCCTCGAAGGCGACAAAATCGACGGTGCTGAAGCAGCTCGACAGCGCCTGGACGACACGCGACGCGCTGACCGCGGAAGAATGGGCGCGCGAGGCGGCAGAGACGCGGCGGCTGCGCGACGAACTCAACGCGGTGGCGGCTCTGCTTCACCGGCCGGAGCCGAACGGCTGGACCATTCACCGCGCGATAGGGCGCGCCGTGCGCGATCTCAACGCCGCGACGCCAAAGCTCGCATTCCCGCCATCGACGTGTCATTCGGCCCAGGAAACTGATCGGTTCCGCGAGATCGCGCGGGCGCTCGGAATTGCGCGGAAGGCTGTCGCCGACTTGCCCGCCGAGTTGACCGGGGTCACCCATGTCGACTGGTCGAACGGATGGCAGGAGGAGATGGTCGCGAGCGCCAGCGAGATTCCAGGCGCCGTCGATGCGGCCGTGGAAGCTGGGGCGCGGCTGGCCGCGGTGACGGGGCTCCCGCTGCGCGGGGAGGGGCGGGACGGCCTCGGCGCGCTGCTCGCCTTTACGGATCTGTGCCTGTCGACGCACGGCCATGATCTGCGCTTCGCCTTCGCGCCGGACGTGGCCGACCGCGTCGCCGCCGCGCGCGAAGCCCTGTCGCTGATCGCGCAATATCGCAACGAGGAGACGGCGCTCAGCGCCCGCTATGCGCCCGAGGCCGCCCGCAGGATCGCGATTGACGAGTTTGGCGCAGCGTGGACGGCAGCGGGCGGCAAATTCTGGCTCCTTGGATCCTTCGCGAAGCGCAAGGTGGCTCGGGCGCTGGCGCAGGCCGGCGGAGCGTCGGGCGCCGTTGCGCCGGACGGCGATCTGCCGCGCCTCGCCGCTCTGCGGGATCTGCTTGCGCGGATCGACGCGCTTGCCCCGAAAGCATCCGTCCTGCCCGGTTTCGTAGGCCTCGCAACTGAGGGCGACAAGGTGGAGCGAGCCATAGAGGACGCAGAGCGATTGCGCGTGACGATCGCCGCCGGGGCCGATAGCGCCGAGACGCTGATCACGCTGCGCGGCGCGACGGCCGCGCTCGTGGTCGACGCCAACGAGATGCTGGCGGGCGACGGGCCCGTAGCAGGCGCGGCTCTTCGTCTGCGTCAGGCGCTGGAGGCGCTTGACCGGGCGACCAGTCGCTTCGATGAACTGACGCAGGCGGCGGCGGGCGCCGATTTCGCGGCCTTACGCGCGCGGGCTCAGGCCGTCGTCGTTCACGCCCGCCGGCTGCGCGAGTGGACGGCGTGGAGACGCGTCCGCGATGAGGCGATACAGGTGGGCCTCGCTCCCCTCGTCGACGCGCTGGAACGAGAGAGCGTTCCGCCTGAGGCCACGGTGGAGGTCTTCGACACCGCCTATGCGCGCTGGTTCGCCTTCAGCCGGATCGACCGGGAGCCGCTGCTCATGCGCTTCATGGCCGCCGAGCATGAGGACAGGATCGCCCGCTTTCGCGCGGTCGACGATCGAATGGGCGAACTCTCCTCGCGCTATATCCGCGCCAGGCTCTGCGGCCTGATCCCGGACAAGAACGAGACTGGCAAAAGGGACGGCTACAGCGTTCTCAAGCATCAGTTGCAGCTGCAGCGGCCAAGCAAGTCCATCCGGCGGCTCGCCGCCGAAATGGGAGACGCGTTCACTCGGCTTGCGCCATGCATGCTGATGAGTCCGCTCTCGATCGCGCAATATCTGCCTGCCGAACAGGAGCTGTTCGATCTCGTCATCTTCGACGAAGCCTCGCAGATTACCCCATGGGACGCGATCGGCGCGATGGCGCGCGGCAGGCAGGTCGTGATCGCCGGCGACCCGCGCCAGATGCCGCCGAGCAATGATTTCGCGCGCGGTTCCGGCGTCGCCACAGCCGACGACGACGCCGAGGCGGACCTGCCGAGCATCCTCGACGAATGCCTCGCCGCCGGCGTGCCGCAGCATAGTCTCGACTGGCATTACCGCAGTCGCCACGAGAGTCTGATCTGCTTCTCCAACACGCGCTACTATGAGAGCAAGCTCGTCACCTTTCCGCCGCCGCAGACGCGGCCGAGCGCCGTCAGCTGGCGGCGCGTCCCGGGCGTCTATGCGAGGGGCGCGCGCACCAATCCGATCGAAGCGCGGGCGATCGTCGACGAGGCCGTGCGGCTCCTCCGCGATCCGGCCTTCGTTGATGAAATGGGGCGGCCTCTCTCGCTCGGCGTCATCACGATGAACGCCGAGCAAATGAAGCTCGTCGAGGATCTTTTCGACAGGGTACGGCGCGCCGACCCCGCGATCGAAGCGCATTTCGACGCCGAAACACGGCTCGAACCGGTCTGCGTCCGCAATCTCGAAACCGTGCAGGGCGACGAGCGCGACGTCATCCTCTTCGGGGTCAACTTCGGGCCGACGGAACCGGAAGGCAAGACGATGTCCATGTCCTTCGGCAAGCTCAATCCCGCCGGCGGAAGCCGCCGCCTCAATGTCGCGGCGACGCGCGCGCGGCGCGAGATGACGGTCTTCACTTCCTTCGATCCCGGCATGATCGACTTGACCCGTACGGCGTCTGACGGCGTGCGCGACCTTAAAGCGTTTATCGAATTCGCGGACCGCGGTCCGCGCGCTCTGGCTGAGGCGACGAAGGGCTCGATGGGCGGCGACGATTCGCCATTCGAGGAAGCTGTGACCGCAGCTTTGCGCCGACGCGGCTGGACCATAGTCCCGCAGGTCGGCGTGTCGAAATTCCGCATCGATCTTGGCGTTGTCCATCCGGATCGGCCGGGCGACTATCTCGTGGGCGTCGAATGCGACGGCGCCGCCTATCACAGCGCCGCCACTGCGCGCGACCGCGACAAGGTTCGGGCGGCGATCCTCGAGCGGCTCGGCTGGTCGCTGCTGCGCGTCTGGTCGACCGACTGGTGGACCGACAGAGAAAGGGAAGCGGAGCGGCTGCACGTCAAAATCGAGGCGGCGCTGACCGCGGACCGGAAGGCGACGGCGAAGCGGGCAGCCGCAGCGGCGCTTGTCCAGCCATCGCCCACCGACATGCCGGCGACGAATGCAATGTCGGCCTTGGACGACCAGGTCAGGACGCCGCCCGAGCGACTTGTAGCGGCGTTTCCCGCGCTGAGAGCCGCCGACGCGCTCAATACGCATTATCTGCAGGTTGCGGAGCCGGCTGCCGATTATGTCACCTCGCCAGACGAGGATCTCTATCGCTTGACGGATTTCGCGTCGCTCGCCGCCATGATCGATCCCGACGGTTTTTATGACCCTCGTTACGACGCAACGCTCGCCATCCTGATCAAGCATGTGCTCGCCGCGGAAGCGCCCATCGCGGAAACATTGCTGGTGCAGCGGATTGCGCGGGCGCATGGCTTCAATCGGGCCGGACCCAACATCCGCGATCGGGTGATGTCGTTCACAGAACGCCTCCATTTCGTCGAGGAAGAGCCCGGAGGAGGCCGCTTCGTGTGGCAGGAGGCCGCCGTTCGATCCGAGTGGAGCCGGGCCCGCCGTCCCGCCCGAGAGGAGGATGTCCGTCCGATCGCGGACATCGCCCTCGCTGAACTCGGTGTCGCGCGCGCTCGGAATGGCGCCGCCGAGGTCGCGCGTTATTTCGGCGTGAAGCGGCTGTCCGCAGCCGCCCACGCCAGGATCGAAACGGCATAAGCCTGGCGGGCCTCCACGAAAACGACTCAGAACAGCAGCCAACAGGGCGAGAATCTCTGGATGCGGATCGAAGAATACATCGTTCGGCGCTGGGCGTCCCGGGTGGAGCGGCTCATTGTGATCCAAACCAAGCGTCATCTCCGGCAATTGGGGCGCGCCTCCATGCTTTCGGGCGACGATACGCCATTACGCAATGTATGGGATGAGATATGCGCTCAAACGCAGGGCGAAGAGTCCACCCTCTGGGGGGCTTATGAAGACCTCATCGATCGTGTCCTGTTGGCGAGGCTTGGCGAATTGGAGCGCGCCGCCGTTCTGGCGCTCTGGTTACAGACCGAGACCGGATTTGACTGGCTTTTTGACCATCATGAGGACGGAGACGCTCTGGAACAGACTCCGGTCGATCTCGACGCGGTCGTGGACCATATCCGTCCCTCGCTCCTGCGTGAAGCGGCCGACGAGGACAATGAACGGGTCACGCAATATCTTGATCCTTGGGAGGATGAACCTGATTCCGGCGACGATGATAACGAAATCGAAGGTGACGCCAGTGGCGATGCAGAGGATGTCGACGCTTCAGAATTTCGCCTCGTCGCCGCCAATCATTTCGACCTGCGCCTGACAGTCGTCGACAACCCAGAGGCGCAAAAGTCTCCGAACGGCAAGCTTTGCCTCAATACCGAAATCTGGGTGGATGGGCGTCATCTCGACGAACCGCACCCCATCGATCTGCCTCTGCTTCTTAAAAGCCTGCATGTCGAGGGCGTCTACGACATCTTTACATGCAGCTGCGGAGAAAGTGGTTGCGCGAGAATCGTCGAAGGAGTTTCGGTCACGCATGACGGCGACGCCATTCATTGGCAATTTCGACGGCCTCAGAGCGCTGACGGTTTCCCGGTCGGCGCGCTGAGCGCATGGCGACTGGCGTCCCTTCCCGTAAGCTTGAGCTTTGGCAAGGGTCAAATGCTTGCGGCGTTCGGCGCCTATCTGAACAGGGTTCGGGAGACTGTCGACGGGCGGGCGAAAGAATTCAGCTGGCCAGTGGTCGGCGTCACCGTCCCGGACGTTTTGAAGATGGACCTGACCAATCCCTGGCGAGAAAGGTCAGGTGATTGAAGCCCGTCTTCCACGCGCGCAAGCTTGAGAGCAGCAGGCGCCAAGAACAGCTATCCCTTTTCAGCCGACGCGCCGGCAGGATACGTCGCTGCGCATCCAAGACCAATCCAACGCATGCCGGTTGTGCAGGTCTTTATGCAGGCGGACGAAGCTCTCTCCTAAAAACAGTTTATATTTCAATACATTGCAAGGAAACTTGGTCGGAGTGAGAGGATTCGAACCTCCGACCCCCTCGTCCCGAACGAGGTGCGCTACCAGGCTGCGCTACACTCCGACATGTGGCCCGAAAGCATGCGGCCCGAAGGGGGCCGCCGCCTGAGGCCGGGGGTCTTATAGCGGCCGGCGTCGGCCGGTTCAAGCGCTTTGCGCGGCGAAATTCGCCGTTCCGTCGCCAGGCCGCAAGCTGCGCGTCACGGCATGGGCAGGGCGACGAAACGCATCTCGCCCTGGCCGTTGGCGACGAGCAGCAGGGCCGATTTCTTGCCCTCTCGTTTCAGATCGTCGAGGCGCCGCGCGACGTCCGTCGGCTCCTTGACCGGGGCCTGGTTGATCTCGACCACGACCTCTCCGGCGAGGATCCGCTTCTCGGCCGCGCCCGAGCCCGGATCGACCTCGGTCACGACCACGCCCGAGCCGACGCCCGGCCGGATCGAGAATCGGCGCCGCGCGTCGTCGCTGAGGCTTGAAAAAGTCATGCCGAGCGCGCGCTCGACCGCTTCGCTCGCGGCCGGCGGCTTTTGCTCCTCGCCGCGCCGCGCCGCGGCCTCGGTCAGCTTCCTGTCTTTCTCCTCGAGACGGCCAAGCCGGATCGTCTTGGTCATCTCCTTGCCTTCGCGCAGGATCACCACCTCGACGTCCTTGCCGACGGGAGCCGAGGCGACGATCTTCGGCAGCTCATGCGATTCGTTGATGGCGACGCCGTCGAACTTGACGATGATGTCGCCGGTCCTGATCCCTGCCGCCCGCGCCGGGCCTTTTTCGTCGGCGCCGGCGACGAGCGCGCCGCGCGCCGCGCCGAGATTGAGCGATTCGGCGATGGTGTCGTCGACGTTCTGGATGCGCACGCCGAGCCAGCCGCGCCGCGTTTCGCCATATTGCAGCAGCTGCTCGACCACCGGCTGGATCATCGACGAGGGAGTCGAGAAGCCGATGCCGATCGAGCCGCCCGAGGGCGAGAGAATGGCCGTGTTCACGCCGATCACCTCGCCGTCCATGTTGAACAGCGGGCCGCCGGAATTGCCCTTGTTGATCGCCGCGTCGGTCTGGAAATAATTGTCGTAGGGGCCTGAATCGATGTTCCGCTTCACGGCCGAGATGATGCCCGCCGACACCGAGCCGCCAAGGCCGAAGGGATTGCCGACGGCGATCACCCAGTCGCCGACGCGCATCCTGTCGCTGTCGCCGAATTTGACGGCCTTGAGCGGCTTGTCGGGCTTCACGCGCAGCACGGCGACGTCGATCTTGGGATCCTTGCCGACGACGTCGGCCTTGAGCTTCGAGCCGTCCGTGAAGATCACCGTCACCTCATTGGCGTCGGCGATGACGTGGTTGTTGGTGACGACGAGGCCCGAAGGGTCGATGACGAAGCCAGACCCGAGCGAGTTGGAGCGGCGCTCGCGCGGCGCGCGCGGCCCCTGCGCGCCGGGCTCGCCCTGGCTGCGCCGCTTGAAGAATTCGTCGAACAGATCGTCGAAGGGCGTTCCGGGCTCCGGCGGGGACTGACCCGCGCCGCGCTTTTCGTCCATGGCCTGGGTGGCCGAGATGTTGACGACGGCGTCGCTGACCTCCGAGGCAAGCCCCGCGAGCGACTCAGGGCCCCGGGCGGCGGCCGCGCGGATGTCGAAGGGCGCGAGCGGCGCGAGGCCGCAGGCGAGCGGAAGCGCGAGCGCGCCGGCGATCAGCGCGGCGGGCGCGCGGCGCGGCGCAAAGCGGGTGACGCCCATGGGCGTTGATCCTCCAGACCAGTCTCAGGCGAAAACGGCGACCCTATCGCGTAGCGCAATCGGGCGGGCGCGAAAAGCTGCGACCGCTTCACGGATCGGAGCGCCGGAGGAATTCGCGCGCCTTCGGCTTCGCCGCGAAGGGCGGGCGCGGTTGCAAGGGCCCGCGCCCGCCCGCGTCAGGGTTTTGACGGCTCCGCCGCCGCGCCGCCGGACTCGCCTGCGCGCTCGGCCGGGGCCGGCGCCAGCTCTGCCGGCTTCACGCTGACGTCGCCTGTCATCGACGACGGCCCGGCGCCGCGCGCCGAGCCGAAATAACGGAAGAACTCGGACTTCGGGCTCACGACCATGCGCGTGTCGCTCGACTTGAGCCCGGCCTCATAGGCCTGCATGGAGCGGAAGAAGGCGAAGAAGTCCGGGTCCCGGCCAAAGGCGTCGGCGAAGATGCGGTTGCGTTCGGCGTCGCCTTCGCCGCGGGTCTCGTCGGCCTGCCGCTGCGCGTCGCCGCGCAGCACCACCACATTGCGGTCGGCGGCGGCGACGATCTTCTGCGCCTGCTCGGAGCCCTGCGCGCGGAACTCCGCCGCCTCTCTGGCGCGCTCGGTCTGCATGCGGCTGTAGACGCGCTCGGAGATCTGGCGCGGCAGGTCGGCGCGGCGCAGCCGCACGTCGACGGCGACGATGCCAAGGCGGGAGCCCTCGGCGTCGACCTGCTGGCGAATGCGCTGCATCAGGTTCGAGCGCTCGTCGCGCACGATCTGGATGAGGTTCGCCTCGCCGAGCACGCGACGCACGGCCGAGTTGAGCACGAAGCCGAGCTGGCTGTTGGCCCGCTCCACGCTGCCGACCGTCTGATAGAACTTCAAAGGGTCGACGATGCGGTAGCGCAGGAAGGAATCGACTTCGATGCGGGTGTTGTCGGAGGCGAGCACCTCCTGCTTCGGCGCCTCGAGGTCGAGGATGCGGTTGTCGAGATAGATGACGTTCTCGATGAACGGGATCTTGAAATGCAGGCCGGGCTTGGTCACGAGGCCGCGGCCGGCGACGGGTTCGCCAAAGCGCAGCACGAGCGCCTGCTGCGTCTGCTGCACGGTGAAGACCGCGCCGGCGAGGACGAGAAAGACGGCGAGGCCGACGACGGAGAGGACGATGGTGGAGACGTGCTTCATCGGCGCGCGCCCTCGTGCGGCTTGTCGAGCAGGGAGCCGAGCGGCAGGAAGGGCACGACGGGCTGGCCGTCGGAGCCCTGGTCGAGAATCACCTTGTCCATGCCGCCGAACACGCGCTCCATGGTTTCGAGGTACATGCGCTCGCGCGTGACGTCGGGCGCCTTTTTGTATTCCTCGTAGATCTTGAGGAAGCGCGCCGCCTGGCCGGTCGCCTCGGCGACGGTCTGCTCGCGGTAGCCTTCGGCCTCCTGGATCATCGCCGCGGCCTTGCCTCGGGCTTCCGGCACCACGCGGTTGGCGTAGGCTTCGGCCTCGTTGCGCATGCGGTTCTGGTCCTGCTGCGCCGCGGTCACGTCGCGGAAGGCGGCGATGACCTGCTCGGGCGGGTCGACCGACTGCAGCTGCACCTGCAGCACCAGCACGCCGGCCTTGTATTCATTGAGGATGCGCTGCATCAGCTCCTGCACGGCGGGTTCGATCACGCGACGGTCGGCGGTCAGGATGCGCTGGATCTGGCTGCGGCCGATCACCTCGCGCATGGCGCTTTCGGCGACCGCCTTCACCGTCTCGCGCTGATTGGCGATGTTGAAGGCGTAATCCTCGGGCCGCACGGGATCGATCTGCCAGATCACCACGAATTTCACGTCGGCGATGTTCTCGTCGCCGGTGAGCATCAGGCTTTCCTCGGGCAGGTCGACGGCGTTGCGCCCGTCGGCGCGATAGGCGAAGCCGACGTTGATGGTGTTGCGCGTGGTGACCGCGAGCTTGTCCACGTCGCCGATCGGATAGGGGAGGTTGTAATTGAGGCCCGGACCGGTCTTGCCCGTATAGCGCCCGAAGATCTTGTTGAGGCCGACTTCGCTCGGGCCGACCGTATAGAAGCCGGACAAAAGCCAGAGGCTGACGCCGACGAGCAGCAGCGCGAGCAGCCCGCGCGCGCCGCCAAGGCCGCCGCCCGAGCCCGGCAGCCAGCTTCTCAGCCTGTCCTGGGCGCGGCGCAGATAGTCTTCAAGGTCGGGTTGCGGCGAGCTGGGCTTTTGCCCCCATGGGCCGCCGCCGCTCGGTTTCCAGGAGCCGCCGCCGCCGCCGTCGCTGATCCAGGGCATGAAACCTCATATGCTCGTAAAGACTGCGCCGTCTTTATAGGAAAGCGGCGGCGACTCGACAAATGGGGATCGCCTTCGGCCGCGGCAATGGCGGCGGCCCGGGCGCGCGCCGGGCTCAGGCGACGCGTCCGTCGGCGACGCGCTGATAGGCGACGAAGGAGAAACGGGCCTCATCGCCAGGCTGCGGCTCGGGGCGAAGCCGCTCGACCTCGGCCCATTCGCTCCAGTCGACCGGCGGGAAGAGCACGTCGCCTTCGGGCGAGGCCTCGACCAGCGTCAGGCGCATGCGGCCGACATGGGGCATGAGCGCGGCGTAAAGCTCGCCGCCGCCCGCAAGAATCATCTCGGGCGCGCCGAGGGCGCGCGCGCGCGCGCGCCCCAGCTCCAGCGCCGCCTCGGGGCTCGCCGCGACGAAGACGCCCTGCGGGACGCGAAAGCCTGCGTCGCGCGTCACCACGATGGTCTCGCGGCCGGGCAGCGGCCGGCCGATCGACGCGAAGGTGCGCCGGCCCATCAGCAGCGGCTTGCCGAGGGTGAGCGCGCGGAAGCGCCGGAGGTCGCTCGGCAGGCGGAAGGGCAGGTTGGCGCCCTCGCCGATCACGCCGTTTTCGGCGACGGCCGCGACGAGCGTGAGCGGCGCGCTCAAGGTTCGCCCGCGGCGGCGGCGAGCCTGTCGAGCGCCTCGCCCTCCGTGCGGCAGATCAGCCACTCGTTCATGACGCGCGCGCCAAGCGAGCGATAGAAGCGGATCGCCGGCGCGTTCCAGTCGAGCACGGACCATTCGAAACGCCCGCCAGGCTGCTGCGCGCAGAGCCTCGCGACATGGACGATCAGGGCCCTGCCGAGCCCGCGCTTGCGGAACGCCGGGCGCACATAGAGATCCTCGAGCCAGGCGCCGCGCCGGCCCGTGAAGCTCGAGAAGGTGTGGAACCAGAGCGCGAAGCCGGCCGGCTCGCCGCCGACCTCGGCGATCGCGACGAACACCTGCGGCGCGGGGCCAAACAGCGCGGCGTCGAGATCGGCCTCCGAGGCCAGAACTTCATGCGACAGGCTTTCATAGTCGGCGAGCTCGCGCACGAACGCCAGAACGAGCCCGGCGTCGCCGGGCGCGGCGGGCCTGATCGCGGCGGCGGCGCCGGTTTGGGCGAAGGTCATGCGCGCTCCATGGGTTGGGGCCTCGGCCCGAAAAAGATCGCGAGCCCCGCCGCCACGATCAGCGCCGTGCCGACCACGGTGCGCAGCGTCGGGATTTCGGAGAAGACGATCACGCTCGAAAGGCTCGCCCAGACGAGCGCCGTATAGCCGAAGGGCGCGACGACATTGGCCGGGGCCGCCGAAAAGGCGCGGATGATGCAGAAATGGCTCGCCGCGCCAAAACAGCCGAGCAGACTCATCAGGCCAAGGCTCTCGGGCGAGGGCCGCGTCGCGAAAAAAGGCAAAAAGGGCGCGCAGAACGCGACGCCCGCGACAGAGGTGTAGAACAGCGTCGTCGCCGGCTCGTCGGCCGTGCGCAGCATGCGCGTCGCGATCTGGTAGAGGGCGTTGGTCGCCGCCACGAGAAGCGGCAGGACGGTGAGCGCCGAGAACGAGAGTCCCGCGCTCGACACGATGATCCAGACCCCGGCGAGCCCGATGAAGACGCTGACCCAGCCGGCGAGCGACACCTTTTCCCTGAGCACGACCACCGACAGCGCCGTCACCAGCACGGGCGCGACCCAGACCACGGCCGAGAAATCGAGGAAAGGCATGATCTTGAGGCAGTAGATGCCGAGAATCGTGTTGGCGCACAAAAAGGCCGAGCGGAGGATCTGGGCCGCCGGCCGGCGCGAGACGAGAAGGCGCGGCGCGCGCAGGGCGAGATAGGCCCCGACGATCAGGAAATGCACGAGATAGCGCGCGAAGGCGACTTCGGTCGGCGCATGCCTCTCGACGAGGATGCGGGCGAGCGAATCCTGGCAGACGAAGAGCAGGGTCGTGAGCAGCATCCACAGCACGCCGCGCCCGATCGACTGGCGCGCCGTCGGCAGGATCGCGAGCGACGCGGCTTCGGCCTCCCGCGCCGCCGCCGCGCTTTCGCGCGGGGCCGCCTCCGTCTCGCGCGGGGCGCCGCTTCGCGCTTCGCGCGATGATGTGCTCATGGAACCGGACCGGTCTGGCCGCGGACGACAGGCTCGCGGCGAGCGGCCAGCCTATAGCCGATCGCGCGGCGTGTTTGAATGCGGCGGCGGCGTCAAACCGCCACCGGCGCCCGGATCGCCGGCAGCGGATCGTAGTTTTCAAGGCTCAGGTCGTCGAAGCGCAGGGCGAACAGGTCTTTCGCGCCGGCCGCGACGGTCAGCCGGGGCAGGGGGCGCGGCGCGCGCGAAAGCTGCTCGCGCGCCTGCTCCAGATGATTCGCATAAAGATGGAGATCGCCGAAGCTGTGCACGAAGTCGCCGGGCGCAAGGCCGCAGACATGGGCCATGAGCTCGGCCAGGAGCGCATAGCTCGCGATGTTGAAGGGAACGCCGAGGAAGATGTCGGCCGAGCGCTGGTAGAGCTGAAGGTCGAGCCGCCGGACGCCGGCCGCGTCGTCGCGGACGTTGAACTGGAACAGGCAATGACAGGGCGCGAGCGCCATCTGCGGCAGGTCGGCCGGGTTCCAGGCCGAGACCACGAGCCGGCGCGAGAAGGGATCGCGCCTGATCGTCTCGAGCACGCCGGCGATCTGGTCGATCACGCGCCCGTCCGGCGCGGCCCAGGAGCGCCATTGCTTGCCATAGACGGGGCCGAGGTCGCCATTGGCGTCGGCCCATTCGTCCCAGATGGTCACGCCCTCGGCGCGCAGCGAGGCGACGTTGGTGTCGCCGCGCAGGAACCAGAGCAGCTCATGGACGATGGAGCGCCAGTGCAGCTTCTTGGTCGTCAGCAGCGGAAAGCCGCGCGAAAGATCGAAGCGCAGCTGCCGACCGAAAACGGACAGGGTTCCCGTTCCGGTGCGGTCGGGCTTGCGCGCGCCATGGCGCAGAATGTCGTCGAGAAGGTCGAGATAGAGCTGCATGGCGGGCGCCTCCGGGCGAACCCGGCTTATAACGCGCCGACGAGGCGCAGGCTCGTTAAACGCGCCGACGAAGCACGTCCGATGTGCGCGCGGTGAATAGCGGGCGCAAGCCGCAGGCGCCGCGTCGCGGCCCTTTCAAAAGGACGCATGCGGCCCTATATTGGGTTCGCCGCCTCGTGCGGCTATGGCGATAAACGGCGTCGAAATAAGCTCTTCGGACCCGGGGGCGGTACCCGGCGCCTCCACCCAGCCCGTTCGCGCGGCGGGCTTCGGCGGGGGCGAAACAGGTTCGACGGGGAGTGTAAAGGTCTGTCTTTCGCCCGGCATTGCACCGCCGTTATCGGGCTAAACTTATAGTTGCCAACGACAACTATGCTCCGGTGGCCGTCGCTGCGTAATGCAGCTTAAGCAACCGAAATCAAGTCCTTAAGGGTAGCACTTGGTTATGGGGCCCGGAGGCTGCCTCGGCAACAGAAGCCTCCACTTAATCCTCTCCCCTTTTTTCTCGCCCGCGCGGCTTTTCCGGCGGGTTTTTTCTTCCGGCCAAAGCGGCTTTTGTCGTCGCGTCTTCGCCGCCGCGCGCTCTCGCCAATCGCGTGAAATTTCGATAAGCCTTCGATTCATCTTCCTGTTTCAGTCCGCCGGATCGGCGGGACGCCGGAGGCTCGATTGGCGGTGGATCTCATCCGGTACGACATTCTCGTGCAGGACGCGCTGCGCGGGGTCGTCCGCAAGGTGCTCGGCGACATGGCGCGCGACGGGCTCGTCGGCGACCATCATTTCTACATCACCTTCCGCACCCACGCCCGCGGCGTCCGCCTCTCCTCGCGCATGCGCGAGCTTTACCCCGACGAGATGACCATCATCCTCCAGCATCAGTTCTGGGACCTGTCCGTGACCGACCACGCCTTCGAGGTCGGGCTGTCGTTCAAGAACGTGCCGGAAATGCTGCTCGTGCCGTTCGACGCCGTGACGCGTTTTTCGGACCCGACGGCGGGCTTCGACCTCGAGTTCAAGCTCGACGACGGCGTCGAGGCGGGCGCGAACGACCCCGGAGAGCCGGGCCGCGAGGAGGCGGCGCCGAGCGCGCCGGAGCCGCGCGCCGAAGCCGGCCGAGGCCGGCGCCTTCCGGCGACAAGATCGTCTCGATCGACGCCTTCCGCAAGAAACCCCAGGCCCGCATGGGCGAGATCGTCAATCTGCGCCGCGCGTGCGCCGGACGCGCGCCCGCGAGGAAGCCGCCAGCCGCGGTCGCGGCGCGTTGCGCCTCGGGCGTCTCCGCCGCCGAACGCGAGGCCGCCGCGGCCCTGCGCGAGAAAGAGAGACGATGCGGCTCGACGGCCATCGCCTCGACGAGCCGAAAGATCCGCCGGAAGAATGAGCGAGGCGACGAAGCCGACGACGGCGCCGTCGTCAAACATTCGCTCGCCGTCGCCGGCCACAGCACCAGCGTCTCGCTCGAACGGCTCTTCTGGACAGAACTCAGGCGGGCCGCCGCCGAGCGGGGACAGCCGGTGTCCGCCTGCGTCGCCGAGATCGACGCCGGACGCGGCAAGGCGAATCTCTCCTCGGCGATCCGGGATCTTCGTGCTGCGCCGCGCCTTGGAGAGGGGCGGCGAGCGCGCGCCGCTGCCCGTCGCAGGGGCGCAGGCCGCGCCGACGCCGCGCGCGACGCGCTCTTAACCAAACCGCGATTCATGGGTCTCGCGCGGCCCTCCGCCGGCGGCGCGTTTTCGCGGCCCTCTAAATGCGCAATCCCCGCCGCAAGCGGACGCCTTTCCATGCGGAAGTCCGGCGGCGCGCGCTCAAGAAGCTTTCCGGTTTTCATCTCAAGGGCTTTGGCGAAGGAAAAGTCTTTCCGCATCAATTGCGACGCGCGCGCCGTCGCAACCTGCGCCTGAACCATCGCTGTGCCAAATTTGTAACAGAGCTTCGCATACCGTGACCTGACGCCGCGTCAAGGGGGTGGAATCGCTTGGCCTAGACCGCCGCCGCAGGGTAATTGTTGGACAAATCGAGCGAGGGACAGATTATGCGGGGATTGCGGGCGTGCGGACTCGCCGCGCTGGCGACGGCTCTGACGGGCGTCGGCGGCTGCAGTTTCTTTCCCAACGACGGACCGGTGTCGGTCGAGGTCCTGTCCGAGAAATCGGACGTGCTGCCCTACGCCCTCGTAAAGCTTTCGCCCGAGGCGGTCGACATTCTCGCCGCCTTTGAGCCGAAAGGCCTCGCCGGCACTTTCACCGACCGTCGCCCGGCCTCGAACATCAAGTTCGGCATCGGCGACATCGTCTCGACCACGGTCTTCGAAGCACCGCCGGCGGCCTGTTCATTCCGCTCGACGCCGGCGCGCGTCCCGGCAATTTCGTGACGCTGCCGGACCAGGCGGTCGACAGCAACGGCAACATCACCATTCCCTTCGCCGGCGTCATCCGCGCCGCCGGCCGCACCAACGTCCAGATCCAGAACGAGATCATCGACCGCATCAAGAACCGAGCGATCGAGCCTCAGGTCATCGTCAGCCTCGCCCAGCAGCGCACCTCGCTCATCAGCGTGATCGGCGAAGTCAACACGCCGCTGCGCTTCGCCGTGCCGGCGACCGGCGCCATGACCGCATCCTCGACGCGATCACCCGCGCCGGCGGCATCAAGGGCCAGGGCTTCTCGACCTGGGTCATGCTCGAGCGCGACGGCAAGCCGCGACGGTCCCCTTCGAGAACCTCGTGATGAACGCCGCCAACAACATCTATATCCAGCCCGGCGACCGCATCTACGTCTATCAGGAACAGCAGAAGTTCATCGTCTTCGGGGCGACGGAGGCCGGCGCGCAGGGCCAGTATAATTTTGACGCCTGGCGCATCAATCTCGCCGAGGCGGTGGCCAAGGCCGGCGGCATGCAGGACGTGCGCGCCGACGCATCAATGGTGTTCCTCTATCGCCGCGAGCCCAAGGAAGTCGCCAAGCTTCTCGGCGTCGACGTCGCGCGTTTCACCGGCGATCTCGTGCCGATCATCTTCCAGGTCAATCTGCGCGATCCAGGCGGCTATTTCATCGCCACCCGCACCCAGATGCGCAATGGCGACGTGATCTTCATCGCCAACGCCCAGTCCTACAATCTCACGAAATTCTTCAACTTCGTGAACACCGTCACCGACTCCTCGATCGGCACGACCAACGCGCTCGTCGGCTGGCCCACCGCGTTCAGCCGCTCGGCCATGGCCGCGCGCTGATCGGCGCGACGCAGGTGCAGTAGCGGGCGGCGCGGCGCGCCGAGTCGCGCCGGTCACAGGGGCGCGTGGCGCGCGAGCGCCGGCTGGTTCGCCGCAGGGTTGAAAATCCTGCGCTTTCGGGCTGTCGCTGAGCCCAAAAAGCCGCGGCGAAATGTCCGAAATCCGGCGTGCGCTCCCTCACTTGTCTTGATCTCCGGCCGCGGGGTTCTCGACCGACTTGAAACGAGGCTCCCGCCGGCTTGCTTGCCGCGAGCGAACGCCGTCCCGCCAGCGCCAACTTGACGAGCATTGATGTGAGCACTTCCACGGCAGGCGAAAAGCGCCTGAAGGTTCTGATTCTCGGAGAAAACTACGCGCCGGAGATGACCGGCGTCGGCCGCTTCACGGGCGAGATCGGCTGCCTATCTCGCAGAGCATGGCCATGACGTCGCCGCCATCGTCGCGCCGCCGCATTATCCTGGCTGGCGCGTCAGGCCGCCTTACGGCGCGTTGCGCTATCAGTCGGAGACGCTCGACGGCGTGTCCGTGACGCGCTGTCCGATCGTGCTGCGCGCCGACATGCGCGGAATATGGCGTATCATCGCGCCGGCGAGCTACGCCGCCGCGAGCTTCCCTGTCGCCTTGTGGAAAATCCTCGCCCCGCGGCCTGACGTCGTGCTGTGCGTCGAGCCGACGCTGATGGTCGTCCCCGTGGGTCTGATCGCCAAGCTCATCGGGGCGCGGCTGCTGCTTCATGTGCAGGACCTTGAGATCGACGCGGCCTTCGCCGTCGGCCATATCAGCGGCGGCGCGCTGAAACGCGCCATTCTCTATTGCGAGACGCATCTGCTGCGCCGCTTCGACGCCATCGTCACCATTTCTGGCCAGATGCGCCGCAGGCTCGTCGACAAGGGCGTCGCTCCCGAGCGGATCGGCATCGTGCGCAACTGGGTCGATCTCGACCGCATTTTTCCGCTTCAGGGAGAGAACGGCTTTCGCGCCGAACTCGGCCTGGAAGCCGGACGATTTCGTCGCGCTTTACGCCGGCAACATCGGCGCGAAACAGGCGCTCGAGGTGATGCTCGACGCGGCGCGCCTCCTCAAGGATCGGCCCGACCTTTATTTCGTCGTCGCCGGCGACGGCCCGGAAAAGGCGCGCCTCATGCGCGACTACGCCGACCTGCCCAATCTGCGCTTCCTGCCGCTCCAGCCTGAAGAGCGGCTGTGCGAACTGCTCAATCTCGCCGATCTCCACGTGCTGCCGCAGTCGAGCGGCGCGGCCGATCTCGTGCTGCCCTCGAAGCTCGGCGGCATGCTCGCGAGCGGCAAGCCGGGTTCTCGCGACCGCCGACGCAGGCACGGAGCTTCTTCATGAAGTGCTCGACGGTGTCGCGATTCTCGTGCCCGCCGGCGACAGCGAGGCGGTGGCGCGCGAGATCGCGTGCGGTCGCCGAAACCGGCGCGCATCCCGCGCTCGGGAACGGGCGCGGCCTCGCCGCGCAGTTCGCCCGGGAGAAATGCCTCGAGCAGTTTCGCGCCTTCGTCGATCAGGGACGCGCGCCCGCGAAATGAGCGCGTCCAAGCGGCGGCGCGGGAGAACGGCGATGTGCGGATCGCCGCGCGGCGGCCATGCCGCCCGAAGAAGCGCGGCGCTGGTTCGGCTATTTGGACCAGCCGAATTTTCCGCCGCGCTATAATATCGCGCCGACCCAGCCCGTGGCGATCGTGCGCGAGCGCCCCGGAGCGGACGGCGTCGAACGGCGCTTCGCGCTGATCCGCTGGGGCTTTTTGCCCGCGTTCGTCAAGGATCCGCGCAGCTTTCCTCTGATCTTCAACGCCCGCGCCGAAAGCCTGCGCGAGAAGGCGAGCTTCTCGGCGGCGATGAAGCGCCGTCGCTGCCTTTTCGTCGCCGACGGTTTTTATGAATGGCGCAGCGACGCCCGGCGCGCGCGAAGCAGGGACGCCTTTCCGTTCCGCCGCGCCGACGGCGCGCCGATCGGCTTCGCACGGGTGTGGGAAAGCTGGAGCGGGCCGAACGGCGAGGAGGTCGACACGGCCTGCATCGTCACCACCGCGGCCAATCGCGCGACCGCCTGCGTGCATGATCGCCTGCCGGCGATGATCGAGCGGAAGGATTTCGCGCGCTGGCTCGCGGCTGACGAGACGGCCGCGGCCGACGCCTTTTCGCTGCTCGCGCCCGCGCCGGACGATCTGCTGACGTTTTTCGAGATCGGCCCCGAGGTCAATGACGCGCGCAACGAGGGGCCGCAGCTGCAGCGCCTGTCCGCGCCAGGCGAACCGGCGTCGACTGTTCAGCCTTCGTTGTTCTGAGCGGAGCGAAATCGTCGCGCGCGGAAGGTTGCGGACGGCGATGAAATTGATCGCGCGCATGGACGCCGTCCTTTATTGATTAAGAATTAATGACGTCTCCGCGATCGTCTCTCTGGCCTTGCTGTGCGAGGCTGAGAGCTACGGTCGCGCCCGATCTCGGTCAGTTCGACGCGAGGTTCTTGGGCGCGGCTTGGCTGACTGTTCGCCGAAAGTCCGATCATGAATTTGAACTTTACGCGGATTGCTCAACCGGCTCGCGGCGCTCTTGCGGCGGGCGGCCGCGCGAGAACTTTTTCCATGGCGGCCTGGACCAGGCGCGCCATGCGCGAGCGTCGGAAGAGCTCAACAAATGCCCGCCGCTCGACGCGAGATTCCGCGCGTCGAAATAAACGCGCGATCTCGGGCAGATCAGCGCGCCTCGCGGGGCCGGATGCGCTCAGCGAAGCGCGACGAGGCAGAAATCGACCATCTGGTCGAGCGTCGGCTCCGGCTCCTGCGCGCATTCCACCATGAGGCGCGGGTGGCAGAAGCGGATGCAGGCGCTGCGCACGAGAATCGCGGCGAGCTGACAGTCCTTGACGTGAAATTCATCGGCCTCGACGCCCTGAGAGATGATCGTCGTCATCACGCTGTTGAGCGTCCTCGAATGCTCCTGCACGATCGGCCAGCTTTCATTGAAGGCGGTCTCGAGCAGTTCATGCAGCTTGCGGTTGGCGACGAAACGCTGGGCGTTGGATTTTTCGAGCGTGGCGATCGCCTCGCGCAGCTTTTCGCCGGCGGAGCCCTTTCCGCGCGCGACGGCGTCGACCTCGGCCTCCATCTGCGCGAGCAGGCGGCGCGCGACGGCCTCGTTGATCTCGGCCTTGGCCGAAAAAAATCGATAGACATTCGCAGGCGACATGCGCAATTCGCGCGCGATGTCGGCGACAGTGGTTTTTTGAAATCCGATCTGGCTGAACAAGCGCTCCGCAACATCGACAATGTTCTGGTGCGTGTCGCTTTCTCTCTGTTCGCTGACGATTTTCATTCTATGACTATTCCTAATCTTCTCAACGCATCATACAGCCGCGACGCCGCCAAAGCTTCCCCTATATGGGGACGAACAGGAATGTGAGCGGCCTTCGCGCTCGGATCTTGCCAGCGTCAGGCGCGCGAGAATCGGCGCGCATATTAAATCACCTGTTTATATTGAATTTTCATACGTCTACGGAACGCGTCGCAACTGGACGATGTATTCAATAATATTTGCTTCCATGCGTCCGCGCATCGCCTTTGATGAAGTTGAAAGTCGAACGGGGTTGAACGCGATCACCTTGATAATCTTATCATTCTTGGCGCGGCGAAATTGCTAAATGCGGCGGCCGACGGAAACCCGCCTTCGGGGCGGACAGGAGACGGGTATGCAAGGGCTTGAAGACGTCGACATCCGCCGGCTTTTGGATCTCGAAACGGACTTGACCGATCAGACGCTTGATAAATTTATCGACTATATTCGGGATCGTTACGGACTGGCGCATGTCGCCTATCTATGCCCGTCCTTCCGCGGCCGCACGATCGAGAACCCTTTTGCTCATATGACGTATAGCGACGACTGGATCAAGCACTACAAAGCGAGCGGCTACACTGCGATCGACCCGGTCGTGAACGTCGGCGCGCGCTCCCTTCTGCCGGTCGACTGGTCGAAGCTGCCGCGCCCGAACAAGAAAGTGCAGCGCCTGTTCGGCGAGGCCAAGGAACATGGCGTCGGCGAGCAGGGCCTCACCATTCCCGTGCGCGGCCCGACCAACGGCCTCTGGGCGCTGTTCGTGGCGACGTCGAACGAATCGCCGCGCGAATGGGCCGCGCGCCGCTACGATCTGATGCGCGATCTCGTGCATGTCGCCCATTTCGTGCATCAGCGCGCCTACAGCATTCACGCCGAAGACACGCCGATCGACCTCAACGCGATCACCAAGCGTGAAATCGAAGCGCTCGAATGGTCGGCCGAAGGCAAATCCGTCGCCGACATCGCGATCCTGATGCGTATCTCGGTGGAGACCGTCAAGGCGCATCTCGACTCCGCGCGCTACAAGCTGCAGGCGCTGAACCGCGTGCACGCCGTGACCAAAGCGATTCGCGCCGGTCTTATTCGCTGACGTTTTTCAATATTATTCAATGTCTCCACAGGGCCGACGCCGCGACATGTTGTCGCGGCGTCGTTCTGTATTGGCCTGGGCCGGCCGCCGCTGTGGTCGGCTCTCTCGATTTATCCCCTATCGGGGGAATATCCTTAAAATTGCCGGAGTAGAAAATGAACTCATCTTCCTACAAGGAGAGCTCACATGATCGAGATCATTTATGGATATGAACGCTGAAGAGCGCCGTGACGTCTTCGAAGAGATGTTTCGTCAGCGTAAGCAAATCTTCATCGACCAGAAGAAATGGGACATCCCATCTGTGAACGGCGAATTCGAAAGAGACGAATTCGATCGCGACGACGCGGTCTATCTGTGCAGCATGCTTCCGGACGGCACGCTCGCCGGGTCGATCCGCTTCCTGAACACTTCGACCGAGCATATGGCGACCACCGTGTTCCAGCATATGTTCCCGGGGCTCGTGATCCGCTCGCCGACGATCTGGGAGGCGACCCGCTTCGCCGTTTCGGAAGACCGTCGCCTCCAGCCGAACGGCGTCTCGCGCGCCGCCTGCGAGATCATCGCCGGCATGTGCGCCTTCGCCCTCGACCATGGCGTGACGCAGATGGTCGCGATCACTCGAAGCTGCTGGCGCGGATCTTCAATCGCTGCGGTCTGCGGCATGTCGTGCTCGGACGCCACAGAAGCGCGGCCCATGGCTCGCTTCAGTTCGGCCTCTGCGACGTGTCGCCCGAGCTCGAGGCCTCGATCCATGCGGCGACGGGGCTCTCCGCCTACGACGCCTTCGCCGAAGCGGCGGAATAGGCCGGCGCCTGACCGGGCGGCTCGTCTTCGCCCGTCTCGGGCGGCCCGTTCGCCCGCCTCGCAACGCCCGGATCGCGCCGCGACCCGGGCGAAGCGCTTTACGCTCAAGATTATGCGCTCGAGCCGCGGCGCATGACTTTTCGCGCAGGCGCATTAAAAGGAACGACAGCGTCGCAGGACGGCCGATCGAACGGCCGCCCGGAAGGACCGCGCGATGTTCGCTCTTTTTATCGTCGCGCTCGCGGCCTTCGCCGCCGGCGTCATCAACGCGCTCGCCGGCGGCGGCCTCTTCCTTACGCTCGGCGCTCATCGCCGCCGGCGCGCCGCCCATCGCCGCCAACGCCTCGAGCACCGTCGCGCTGTTCCCCGGCCAGGTGACGACCGCCTTCGCGGCCCGCGACGGCCTCAAGGCGGCGGCGCTCGACCCGCGGGTCGACGCCCGCGTGCTCGGCGCGATCAGCCTCGTCGGCGGCTTCATCGGCGCGCTGCTGCTGCTCGTGACGCCGCCGGCCGTGTTCGCGCGCATCATTCCCTGGCTGATCCTGTTTGCGACCACCGTCTTCGCGGCGGGCTCCGCGCTCAAGCCGGACAACCGCTTCATGCGGCTCAACGCCAAGGGAATCTATGTCGCCCAGGCGATCGTCGCGATCTATGGCGGCTATTTCGGCGGCGGCATCGGCATTTTGATGCTCGCCGCGCTGACGCTGTACGGGCTGCGCGACATCTGGCTGATGAACAGCCTGAAGATCTTTCTCGCCACGCTGATGAACGCCGCGGCGGTGCTCGCGCTGGTCTTCACCGACCTCATCTTCTGGCGCCTGACGCTGATCGCCGCCGTTTCGGCGATCGCGGGCGGTTATGTGGGCGTCCATGCGGCGCGCAGGCTGCCGCCGAAGATCGTGCGCGGCTTCGTCATCGCGATGGGCGTCGTCCTGACCGTCTATTTCTTCGTGAGGGCGCCGTGACGTCGACCATGCGCTACATTTATTTCGAGGGCGCGGGCGGCCCGGAGGTCATCCGGATCGGCGAGGCGCCAGTTCCCTCGCCCGGGCCGGGCGAGGTTTTGATCGAGGTCGCGGCGGCCGGCGTCAACCGGCCGGACTGCGCGCAGCGCCTTGCGTCTATCCGCCGCCGCCGGGCGAGTCCGACGTGCCGGGCCTCGAAATCTCGGGCCCGCGTGGCGGCGCTCGGGGAAGGGGTCGAGGGCCAGCGTCGGCGACGCGGTCTGCGCGCTTCTCGGCTCGGGCGGCTACGCCGACTATGCGCTGGCCAAGGCCGCGCTCTGCCTCGAACTTCCGCGCGGCCTCGACCCCGTCGAAGCCGCGGCCCTGCCGGAGACGGTCTTCACGGTCCATGACAACGTGTTCACGCGCGGGCGCCTCGCCCCCGGCGAGACCTTGCTCGTTCATGGCGGATCGAGCGGGATCGGCTCGATCGCGATCCAGCTCGCCAAAGCGTTCGGCGCGCGGGTCATGGCGACGGCGGGCTCCGACGAGAAATGCGCCTTTTGCAGCAAGCTCGGCGCGGAGCTCGCGGTCAATTACCGGACGCAGGATTTTCTCGCCGAGGCGAAGGCGTTCACGTCGGGCGGGGGCGTCGACGTCGTGCTCGACATGGTCGGCGCGCCCTATCTGCAGCGCAACTCGGCGCTGGCCACGGAGGGCCGCTGGTCGAAAATCGCCTGTTCGGGCGGCGGCAAGGCTTGTCGCCGATCCTTTGCATGCTCGGGCGGCAGCGCAAGGTCGCCGAGAAGGCCGCGATCGCGCAGGGTGCTGCGCGAGAAGGTCTGGCCGCTGATCGAAGCCGGCAAGGTCAGGCCGGTCGTTCACGCGCGCCTTCCGCTCGAAGCGGCGCGGCAGGCGCATGACGCTCTCGGCGCTGGGCAAGACCCTGACCAGCGCCCGCGCCGCGCCGGGGCCCTTGATCGAAATCAAGGCGCAGGCCGCGCAGAGATCGCGCAAAAGTCAGGAGGGACGCGCGATGCGACTGATCATGGGCGCGGCCGCGCTCGCTCGCCGCCGCCGCCGACGGCGCAAGGACGCGTCATCTTCAAGCCCATTCCCGCAGCTGTGGGCGAGATCCGCGGCGCGCGGCCGACGCCGGCGCAGATCGACCTCGGCCGCAAGCTGTTTTTCGACGCGCGGGCTTTCAGGCAGCCAGGCGCTGAGCCTGCAACAGCTGCCAATATCGGCGGCGGCGGCCCGACGCCGGTCCGACCTCGATCGGCCATGGCTGGCAGCGCGTCGCGCCGCGCCCCGAGCGTGCTCAACGCCGAAGTTCAACAAGGCGCAGTTCTGGGACGGGCGCGCCGCCGACCTCAAGGCAGGCCAAGGGGCCGATGGAGAACCCCATTGAAATGAACGCCACGGTCCCAGCGTTGGCGGTGCTCAACTACATGCCCGAATATGTCGCCGAATTCCGCAGCGCCTTCCGGGCGAGGCCGATCCGGTGACTTTCGACAACGCCGCGCAGGCGTGATCGAAGCCTTCGAGGCGACGCTGATCACGCCGAATGCGCCCTTCGACCGCTTCCTCGAAGGCGACGAGAACGCCCTGACCCCGGTCCAGAAGGCCGGCCTGCGCCTGTTCAAGTGATTGGTAGCTGCGCCGCCTGTCACAGCGGCGTCAATCTCGGCGGCAATGGTTATTATCCATTCGGCGGTCGTCGAGAAGCCCGGCGCCGACATCCTGCCGCCGGGCGACCGCGGGCTTGGCGCGCCGGACGTGACCGACGAACAGCGCCTCGACGCGATCGAGCAGCGTCCGGCGCTGCTCAACAGGCCGATCGTCGTCACGCCGAAAGGGGTCAGGCTGTGCCGCCCGGCCGAGCTCGCGCTCGACCTCCTGCCGCCGCAGCGGGGCGAGTTTTTCAAGGAGAACGGCGAGCGCGTCGTCGACGGGCAGGGCCGTCAGGTCGCGACCGGATAGCCCCGGCCGCAAGGCGCGGACGCCTCCTGCGTGACGCATAAGGTCAAGTTTTCCGCCGCCGTCGGCGCCACAGTCCGGTCGCGCGTCGCGCGCCGTCGCGTCAGGCCGACGCAAGCCGCCGCGCGTAAGACAGTCGGGCGCAAGCCGCAGAAAAGGGATTGAAGAATCATGCCGAGAACCGAGACCGGCGCAACGCCGCGCGCCCGCACGGCGCTGCGCGCCTTCGCCGCCGCGGGCTTCGTTCTGAGCTGCGCCGCCGCGATGGCGCAGGAGCCCGCGAAGCCCCAGCCGCACCAGCCGCTGCAGAAGACCATTGGCGAAGCTTACGCCGAGCGGCCTGTTCCCTCGCTCGCCGTGATCAACGCCGCCGGGGCGAAGCTCGAGGGAGGCAAGCTCGTGCTGACCGGGGTTTCGGCGAATGCGATCGTCTTCGCCGACCGTCCCGTGCGCGCCGCGGGCCATGAGACCCTGCAGCAGTTTCTGCAGCAGTGGGACGAAGGCAAGAACAGCTTCGCGGCCGACCCGCCCAACGCCACCGTGTCCGTTCTCGGGGCCAAGGCCGGCGACGTCTCCGACGCGGTCGTGACGCTCAAGGCGCCAAAGCTCGAAGGCGCGACGCTGACCTTTGACGTCGCGGTTCTTGAGGGTTCGCTCGCGGCCGGCGGGCCGGCGGCGCTGTTCATCGACGCCTTCGCCATGCGCGGACCCTATGGCGGAGGCTTCGCGCATGTCGGCGGCTGGGGCGGCGCCTCCTATGGCTGGCATGGGGGCGGCGCGGCCTATTATCATCCGCCCGTGTATCATGGCGCGTGGTACGCCCGCCCGGCCTATCCTGTCGGCGTCGGGGCGGCGGGCTTCGTCGCCGGCGCGGCGGTGGGCGCCGCGGCGGCAGCGCCCCGGCCGGCCTGCGGCTATTATCCCTATCCGCCGTGCTACTGACCCGCGCCTGGGCGTCTCCGCTTGACGCCTGCGAAAAACCGGGCTAAGCGCTCTCCTCTCGCCGCGCCTTAATGGCGCGGCTCGTGTTTTGGGCGAAGGTCCGAAACAAACGCACCCGCGGCGCGCTTTTGGCGCGCCTGTCGGCCCCGACGCAAGAAGGGGCGGAGGAGGGCGCGTTCCTCCCGCTGCGGGAGGACGCGGGCTTTGGTTCTCTCGCTCCTCGCCGGGGCGAGGGGTTCTGTGCGCGCGCGCCTCTCGCGGCTTTTCCGTTCACGAGGACACGCGATGACGAAGCGCGCAGAAGCCAAGTATAAAATCGACCGCCGTATGGGCCAGAACATCTGGGGCAGGCCCAAAAGCCCGGTCAACCGCCGCGAATATGGCCCCGGCCAGCACGGCCAGCGCCGCAAGGGCAAGCTGTCCGACTTCGGCACCCAGCTCAAGGCCAAGCAGAAGCTCAAGGGCTATTACGGCAACATCTCCGAGAAGCAGTTCCGCAAATATTACGCGGAGGCGATCCGCATGCGCGGCGACTCGGGCGACAACCTCATCGCCCTGCTCGAGCGCCGTCTCGACGCGGTGGTCTATCGCGCGAAGTTCGTGCCGACGGTGTTCGCCGCGCGCCAGTTCGTCAACCATGGCCATGTCAAGGTCAACGGCAAGCGCGTCAACATCGCGTCCTATCTCGTCAAGGTCGGCGACGTCGTCGAAGTGCGCGACGCCGCGCGCGAGATGATCATGGTCGTCGAGGCGAAGAACCTCGCCGAGCGCGACGTGCCCGATTATTACGAAGTCGACCACACCAAGATGACGGCCAAAATCACCCGCATCCCGCTGCCGGCGGAGGTGCCCTATCCGGTGATGATGGAGCCGAATCTCGTCATCGAATTCTATTCGCGCTGACGCGGCCGGATTTCGAAAGCCTTCAGAGCCGTCCGCCATGCGGGCGGCTCTTTTTTGTCCGTCGGTCGTCCCTTCTGCGCAAACGCCGGCGACGCCGCGCCCCCTTGGGGCCGTCGCTTCGGCGAAACCGGCCGAAGTCCGTCAGGCTTTCCGGACCGACGCCGCGCAGCGCGTCTGAACATTGACGCCGACGCGCCGGAAAAAGACCGCCCAAGGCAAGAAGGCGATTGCTCCAGCGTGAGCGATGCTGCACCTTCGCAGGCCCAGCGGCGAACAAACGGCCCGCGACAGAGGCCGCCCGCACGCTCAAGAAAATATCGGGGAGGATGATGCCGACTGTTTCTCGAATCGAGGGCGCGCCGGCGCGCCCGGGGTTTCTGTCGCGCGAACATACCGTGGCCAAACCCGGCTTCAACCGCTGGCTGGTTCCGCCGGCGGCGCTCGCCATTCATCTGTGCATCGGCATGGCCTACGGCCTCAGCGTATTCTGGCTGCCGCTCTCGCGCGCGCTCGGCCATGACCAGTCGATCGCCTGCCCTGACATGTCGATCGCGACGGCGCTGTTCACGACAAGCTGCGACTGGCGCGTCAGCGACCTGCTCGTCGTGTTCGAGCTCGGCATCGTCTTCCTCGGCCTTTCGGCCGCCGTCTTCGGCGGCTGGCTCGAACGCGCCGGCCCGCGCAAGGCGGCGCTGGTCGCAGCCCTGTGCTGGGGCGGGGGCTTTCTCATCGGGGCTTACGCCGTCCATATCCATCAGCTCTGGCTGCTCTGGCTCGGCCTTGGCGTCGTCGGCGGGATAGGCCTCGGCCTCGGCTATATCTCGCCGGTCTCGACGCTGATCAAATGGTTCCCTGACCGGCGCGGCATGGCCACCGGCATGGCCATCATGGGCTTTGGCGGCGGCGCCATGATCGGCTCGCCGCTCGCCAATCTGCTCATGACGCATTTCCGCACCCCGACCGACGTCGGCGTGTGGCAGACCATGGCGACGCTCGGCGCGATCTATCTCGTGGTCATGCTGTGCGGCGCTTTCGGCTATCGCGTGCCGCCGAAGAACTGGGCGCCCGAAGGCTTCGTCGCCCCGCATCACAAGCGCCGTTTCGTCACCCATGGCGACGTGGCTCTGCGCGACGCGCACAGGACGCCTCAGTTCTGGCTGATCTGGATCGTGCTGTGCATGAACGTCTCGGCCGGCATCGGCGTGCTCGCCATGGCTTCGCCGATGCTTCAGGAGATCTTCGCCGGCGCGCTGATCCGCCTGCCGCAGATTCCCTTCTCGGGCCTCGACGCCGGGCAGAAGGCAGCGGTGGCGGCGGTCGCGGCTGGCTTCGTCGGTCTGCTGTCGCTGTTCAACATCGGCGGACGTTTCGCCTGGGCGTCATTCTCCGACAAGATCGGCCGCAAGACGACCTATTTCGTCTTCTTCGGCCTTGGCGTCGTTCTCTACGCGCTTGCGCCGACCTTCGCCCACATGGGCTCGAAGCTGCTTTTCGTCGCTTCGTTCTGCATTACCCTGTCGATGTATGGCGGCGGCTTCGCCACCGTCCCCGCCTATCTCGCCGACATTTTCGGGACGCGCTACGTCGGCGCCATCCACGGACGCCTGCTGACCGCCTGGTCGACGGCGGGCGTGCTCGGCCCGGTCGTGGTCGGCTACATCCGCGACGCGCAGATCGAGGCGGGCGTCGCGCGCGCCCTCGTCTACGACCGCACGATGTATATTCTGGCCGGCTTTCTCGTGGTCGGCTTCGTCGCCAATCTTCTTGTGCGGCCGGTCGATCCGAAATGGCTGATCGACGAGCCCGAGGTCGAGACCCCGCATGCCGCGGGCGGAAGCGCGCAGGGCGTCGGAGCCGGACGCTTCGACGCCGCGACGGCGCTGCCATGGGCGCTCGTCGGACTGCCGATCCTGTGGGGCGTGTGGAAGGCGCTCGAAAGCGCCGCCCGGATGTTCTGAGCGCTCCGCTTTGACGACGGCTTTTTGGCAGGCTCGCCGCGCCGCGGCGCCACGCTTCCGCGCGGCGCTTAGCTTCTGAAGGAGAACAGCCGCGCTTCGGCGATCGCAGCGCGCAGGTCGCCCTTGTCGAGGCGCGCGCCATTGGCGGCGAGCGCCTGCAGTCCGGCGGCGAGGCGCGGGCCGATGCGGTGCGGGTCGAAGACGGGCTCGGCGCCCGGCCCGCGCACGGCGGCTTCGAGCGCCGCGAACTCGTCGCCGCCGCCGGCGTCGACCGCGAGCGCCAGCGCGGCGGCTTTCCGCGCGTCGTCGCCCGGGTATTGCGCGCGCAGCAGCAGATAGAGATTGACGAAGCGCTTCAGCGCGCGGGCCGAGCCGCCGGCGACCGGCGCGAGACATTCGAGCACGCTTTCCTCCTGCGGGCCGAGCGGCTCGTCGAGCGCGGCGCGCGGCGCGGGCGGCGGCTGGGCGGCGTCTTCGGCGCCGATCAGCTCGCGCAGCTGGCGCGCCGGGTCGCGCCGCGCGGCGAGCTCGGCCGCCGACAGGGGCGCGGCGATCCATTTTTCGAGGTCGGCGGCGCGGTCGATCCGCGCGCCGGATCGACCGCGACCAGACTCACATAGCCGGGCCCTGGCGAAAAACGCAGAAGCTCGCGCGCGCGCTCGGGCGTCACCATGTCGAGATTGTCGAGCGCCAGAACGACGCGGCGCAGCTTGCGATCGGCCCCGGCCTCGACCATCGCGCCGAGCGCGGCGATGAAACGTTGCGCCTGCTGCCTGACGAGATCGGCGACGAAGGGCGAGGGTTCGGCGGCGGTCGCGCTGAGGCCGCCGCGGGCGCGGCGCTCGGCCTCCGCCGCCTTGCGGCTCAGCCGGTCGACCTCGCCGGCGAGGTCCTGCACGCGCCGCGCCTGATGCGCGAGCAGCCCGTCGGCGTCGCGGCCGCGCTCCGTCAGCTCCCGCTTGAGCAGCTCTTCGGCGCGCGACAGGAGATGCAGCAGCCGTCCGCCGCGCCACAGGTTGGAGAGCAGGGCCCAGGCCGCGCCGGCATAGGCCGCGAGCCGAAGCGGTTCGAGCCATGAGACATGGGAGCGGATCGCGCCCGCGACGGCGCCCATGTCGGGCTGCGCCGCGATCCAGCCGGTCCACTCCGCCTGATGGTTGAGCGCGACGCCGATCCCGAAGCCCGCAAGGGCGAGCGCGCCCGCCCAGATCAGGCGCTTCGACTGGCCCCTGAGGCCCCAGAACAGATTGGCGATAAAACCCGCGCGCCCGGGCCCGCGGGCTTCGGCGAGGCCGCGGGCCATGTCCTTGAACTCCGCGACGGCGTCGCCGCGCGGGCCGAGGCGGCTCATCATGGCGTTGACGGCGCCGCGCCGGCGCGCGATCTCGGCGTCGACCCTCGAGCCCGGCGTTTCATAGAGCACGATGTCCATGAGCCGCGCGCGATGCGCCTCCGCTTCGTCGAAGGAGCGGCGCTCCTCCTGCAGCTTGCGGCTCGCGGCGTCGAGCCGCTCATAGGCTTCGCGCGCGGCGAGTCCCGGGTCGCGCGCGGCGTGGCTCGCCTCGAGCCCGAGCTGCGGCGCGTCGACCGCGAGCCGGCCATAGAGCGCGCCGGCGAGCGCGGTCGCGGGCGCGCCGTCCATGTCGGCGGCGTCGAGGCGAAGGACCTGGGTCTCGCCGTGGAAGGCCGGCGCCTGCCCGGCGCGCGCGGCGGCGGCGAGCCGCTCGACCGCGGCGACGAGCCGGTTCAGGACGACGCTCTTGCCCGAGCCCGAGGGACCGACGAGCCCGATCGAGAACGGCGTCTGCGTGCGCCTGTGCAGCGCGAGCTCGGCGAGGAGGGCGACGGCGGTTTCGTCAGAGGCGTCGGAGGGCCGGGGATTTTCGGCGGTTTCGGCGCGAAACAGGACGGGCGCGCGCTCCGGCGCGGCCTGCGCCTGCGTCTGGGCCTGCGCGCGGGCGGAGCCCGGCGGGGGCGCGGCGGGCGGCGCGATCGCCGGCTCGATCCGCCGCGCCGCGGGCGCGGCGTCGGCGCTCCGGCCGGGGACGATCGATCCGAGTTTGCGCAATCCGAGGTCGGGCAAGGCTCAAATCCCTGGTGAAGAGGAGGGCCCGTTCTAGACCAAATCGGAGCAAGATCAATGCGCGGGACCGTCGCGGCCATGGCCCGGGGAAAATGGCCCCGGCCAAACAACTGGACCGAAGGCGGCCGCGCGTCTACATAACGCCCAACCCCTGAACGCAAGACGCACCGATGCGGAGCCCTGATGGCGCGGCAATTCATTTATCATATGCAGGGTCTGACCAAGACCTATTCGACCGGCAAGAAAGTCCTCGAGAACGTCAACCTTTCTTTCTACCCTGACGCCAAGATCGGCGTGCTCGGCGTCAACGGCGCGGGCAAGTCGACGCTGCTCAAGATCATGGCCGGGATCGACAGGGAGTATACGGGCGAGGGCTTCGTCGCCGAAGGGGCGCGGGTCGGCTACCTGCCGCAGGAGCCGCAGCTCGATCCGGCGCTGACCGTGCGCGAGAACGTGATGCAGGGGGTGGCCGCCAAGACGGCGATCCTCGAGCGCTACAACGAGTTCGCCATGAACTATTCTGACGAGACCGCCGACGAGATGACCCGGCTGCAGGACGAGATCGAGGCCAAGGGCCTGTGGGATCTCGACGCCCAGGTCGAGCTCGCCATGGACGCGCTCGGCTGCCCGCCCGACGATTCGCCGGTCGACAAGCTCTCGGGCGGCGAGCGCCGCCGCGTCGCGCTCTGCCGGCTCCTGCTGGAGCAGCCCGAACTGCTGCTGCTCGACGAGCCGACCAACCATCTCGACGCCGAGACGGTGAACTGGCTCGAAGGGCATTTGCGCAATTATCCGGGCGCGATCCTGATCGTCACCCATGACCGCTACTTTCTCGACAATGTGACGGGCTGGATCCTCGAGCTCGACCGTGGCCGCGGCATTCCCTACGAAGGCAATTATTCGGCCTGGCTGAAGGCCAAGCAGAAGCGCCTGAGCCAGGAGAAGAGCGAGGA
Source organism: Methylocella sp. (assembly GCF_044226135.1). NCBI lineage: Bacteria > Pseudomonadati > Pseudomonadota > Alphaproteobacteria > Hyphomicrobiales > Beijerinckiaceae > Methylocella > Methylocella sp. The sequence goes on from NZ_JBGAHM010000025.1 coordinate 40,926, forward strand.
CGAAGCGCGCATCCGCGCCATCGCGCAGGAGGCGGAGTGGATCTCGCAAAGCCCCAAGGCGCGCCAGGCGAAGTCCAAGGCGCGCGTCCAGCGCTATGAGGATCTCGTCGCCAAGCAGGGCGAGCGGGCGCCGAGCGCGACGCAGATCGTCATTCCCGTGGCCGAGCGGCTCGGCAATACGGTGGTCAATTTCGAGGGCATCTCCAAGGGATTCGGCGACACGCTGCTGATCGACGACCTGACCTTCAAGCTGCCGCCCGGCGGTATCGTCGGCGTGATCGGCCCGAACGGCGCCGGCAAGACCACGCTGTTTCGCATGATCACCGGGCTCGAGAAGCCGGACAAGGGTTCGATCACGATCGGCGACTCGGTCAAGCTCGGCTATGTCGACCAGTCGCGCGACGCGCTCGACCCCAAGAAGAACGTCTGGGAGGAGATTTCCGACGGCAATGAGGTGATCTACCTCGGCAAGAAGGAGATCAACTCGCGCGCCTATACGGGCGCCTTCAACTTCAAGGGGCCAGACCAGCAGAAGAAGGTCGGCAATCTTTCAGGCGGCGAGCGCAACCGCGTGCATCTCGCCAAGATGCTGAAATCGGGCGCGAACCTGCTGCTGCTCGACGAGCCGACCAACGACCTCGACGTCGAGACGCTGCGCGCGCTTGAGGACGCGCTGACCGATTTCGCCGGCTGCGCGGTGATCATCTCGCATGACCGCTTCTTCCTCGACCGCATCGCGACGCATATCCTCGCCTATGAAGGCGACAGCCATGTCGAATGGTTCGAGGGCAATTTCCAGGATTACGAGGAGGACAAGAAGCGCCGCCTCGGCCTTGAGAGCCTGATTCCGCACCGCATGAAGTACAAGCGGTTTTCGCGGTAGCAAGCAGAAGCTCTACAGTAAATACGCAGGATTGGGGCGGGGCTCGCCGGGCGGCGGGCTCCGCTCTTTTATTTTGAGCGGGCGATCCGTCATCCTGCTTGCGCGGGCGTGATTTTGCGCGTAACTATTAATGATAGTTGCTTTATCGGCGGTGACAGACATGCCGCGTTGAAGCATAGATATTGATTTTTTGTGGATTTATATTTTTTCCGGTGCGCCAAATACAAATTAAGGCGCAGTCGTCGCGCATGTCAAAACAGCTAAATCTGCTCGATTACAAACAGATCTGCAAAATTCCTCCCCGGAGATCACGATGCCAAGCGGTCAGGGCCTCGTCGATCGGGCCGTCAGACATCTTTCCGAAAAATACGATTTCGTGCTGGTTCCAAAAGACGATCCGGACTGGAAAGGTCCCTGGGACTGCGCCGAATTCATTTCCTGGCTCGTGTATCAGGAAGCCGGCGTCCTCTACGGCTGCAAAGACAACAGAAGCGATCCCCATACGGCCGACGCCTACACCGGCTATTGGCGGCGCGACGCGACGAGCCTTCCCATCAGCGTTCCCGCCAAGCAGGCCGCCGCCACGCCGGGCGGCGTTCTGCTGCGGTTTCCGCCGGCCCCCGGGACCATGGGCCACATCGCGCTCAGCGACGGGAAGGGCGGCACGATCGAGGCCATGGGAAAGGCCTATGGCGTGCGTCGCGGCAGGGTCGACGGACGCAAATGGGACGCGGGCGTCCTCATCCCCGAAATTCAGTATGGGGACGCCGCCGCGCCGCGCGACTTCACGCCGCCTGGGCCGCTCTATTATCCTGAAGCGCCCGGCATGCACGAGGCCGTCGTGCGGCGCATTCAGGCGGCGCTGCGGGCGAAGGGCTTCGACCCCGGCAAGATCGACGGCGATTATGGGCCGGACACCGCGCGCGCCGTTAGCGCCTTTCAGACCTCGGTCGGGATCGTCGCCGACGGCGAGGTGGGAAAGGACACCGCCGCGAGGCTCGGAATCAGTCTTGATCCCGCCGTGGCCGCCGTGTCTGCGGCGCGTCAGGACAAACCGGGGGACGCCATGGGTCCGCTCATCCCTATCGCGCTGAACGTGCTTCCGATCATTCTCCAGGCGCTCGCCGGCGACAAGACCGGCGCGATCGCCGCGAGCGTCAGCAAGGCCGTCGCCGACGCCGCGGGCACGCAGGACCCGGACGTCGCCCGTCAAAAGTTGAACGCCGACCCCGCGGCCGAACGGGCGCTTCAGATCCGGCTTGCGGAAATCGCCGCGGATCAGGAGAGCAAGCGCCAGGAGGCGCAGCTTCTCCTGATCAGGGAGGCGAACGCGCGCGACGCCGACGAACGCAAGGACGATCTGGCCCGGCTCGGCGAAGAGCTCAGGGATGTCGGCGACGCGCGCCGCAGCGCGCTCGAATGGGCGAAGCTCGACGGGCCGCAAAAATGGGGGCCTCTCGCCATTTCGCTGCTCGTCATCCTGGGCTTCTTCGTCAATCTCGGCTGGCTCACCGTCATGGGCGGTCCGCAAATGAACGTCGCCGCGACAGCCCCGGAGATGCAGAAAAGCGCCGATCTGCATTACCAGTCGCTGTTTCAGCTGATCAATCTGACGCTCGGCGCGCTCGTCGCCGCGTTCACGACCGTCGTGACCTTCTGGCTCGGCTCGTCGCAGGGGTCTCGCATCAAGGACGTCGCCGGCGTCAATCAGCAGGTCGAGCAGACGCGACAGGCGGCGGAGCTGATGAAGTCCGCGCAGTCGACGATCGAGGCCACCCAGTCGAAAGCCCTGACGATCGAGGCGGCCCGCGCGTCGCTCGCGCCGGAAAGGGCGTCGGCTCCGGCTGCGCCGGCGAAAAAATTCTCCAATTTTCAGCGTTGCGTCGACATCGTGCTCGCCAGGGAGGGCGGCTTCGTCGACCATCCCGACGACCGCGGCGGCGCGACCAATTTCGGGATCACGATCGGCACGCTCTCGAAATGGATGCAGGACCGCGTCGGCCGGCCCGCGGACGTGGAGGACGTCAAGAGCCTGACGCGCGAGACGGCCTGCGAAATTTATCGCACGCGCTACTGGAACGTCTGTCGCTGCGACGACCTTCCGCCCGGCGTCGATCTCGTCGTCTTCGACATGGCGGTGAACATGGGGCCCGGACGCGCGGCCAAAATTCTCCAGCAGGTCGTCGGGGCGGAGGCCGACGGCTCGATCGGAGACGCCACGCTCGCCGCGACGAAAGCCATGCGCCCCGCCGACGTCGTCGTCAAAACGACGGAGCGTCGGCTGCAGTTCTATCGCGGCCTCGACAATTGGGACGCCTTCGGCCGGGGCTGGACGAACCGCGCCAATGACGTCGAGCAGGCCGCGCTCGTCATGACGCGGGACAATCCCGCGGCCTAGGCGCCGCCGCGGGCCCGGCGCGCCGCCGGACCCGGCCCGCCTCACGCCACGTGAAACACCGCCGAAAGCTCCTCGACCGCGTCGAAAAGCTCGTCGAAGCTTTTCACGATCCGGTCGGGCTCGAAGGTCTCGACCGGCAGGTCGGTGTAGCCGAAGGTCACGGCGACGACCGGCACCTTGGCGTTCTTCGCCGTGTCGATGTCGGTGCGCGAATCTCCGACCATGATGGCGCGGCGCGGGTCGCCGCCGGCCTTGGCGATGGTCTGCAGCAACGCGTCGCCGTCGGGCTTCGACACGTCGAACGTGTCCTTGCCGCAGATCGCCTTGAAGCGCTGCGCGACGCCAAGCGCCGTCAGCAGCAGGCGCGCGCTCGACTCCACCTTGTTGGTGCAGATCGCGAAGGTCCAGCCGGCCGCCTCGAAGCGGTCGAGCGCCTTGGTCACGCCCGGATAGAGCGTGGAGTCGTCGGCGATATGCGCCTCGTAATGCGCGAGATAGTCGGTGAAAAGCTCGTCGAGCCGCTTTTCGTCGACGGTCACGTCATTGGCCTTGAGGCCGCGCTGGAGCAGCGCCTTGGCGCCCGAGCCGACCATGCCGACGGCGTCCTTGAAGGGAATGGCGGCGAGCCCTTCGCGCGTCAGGATGGCGTTGAGCGTCGCGACGAGATCGACCGCGGTGTCGGCGACCGTTCCGTCCAGGTCAAAGACCAGCAGCGGGGGAGGCGTGAAGGTGGAAGTCATGGGCTCCTGCTTAGGTCAAGAATCCGGCGTCTTCGAGAAATTCCGGCGTGAGAACTTTCCGTTGACGCAAATATGCGCCTACGCCCGGCGAAGATGGAAAAATCTTCGCCGGATGCGTGTCGGGAGCGCGTTTCCGGCAGCGTCGGCGAGGATGGCGCGGAAAGCAAGAGCGCCGCGCGCTTTTCGGCCGCCAACTTCGGATAAACGTACTAAAATTTTCCGGATTTCCGCCGCCGGCGCCTGAATGGCGGGCGCCGCCGACATAGGCTGAAGGATCGGGGCCCGGGCCCGGCGCCGCTTGACGGGCGCGGACGCGACCGCTAACCCGCTGGCGGCCTCATGCGGCGAGGCCGTCCGGAGCGGCTCGATGACCAAGCTCAATCTTGACGACGCCAAGCGCGCCGCCGCAGCCGAAGCGTTGACGCTGGCCAGGCCCGGCATGAGGCTTGGCCTCGGCACGGGGTCCACGGCGCGCCATTTCGTCGACCTGCTCGGCGCACGCGTCGCCTCGGGCCTCGACGTTCTCTGCGTGCCGACGTCCGAAGACACGCGCGCCCAGGCCGAACGGCTCAAAATTCCGCTGACGACGCTCGACGAAACTCCCGAGCTCGACCTGACTGTCGACGGGGCCGACGAATTTGACGCGCGGCTGCGCCTGATCAAGGGCGGCGGCGGCGCGCTTTTGCGCGAGAAGATCGTCGCCGCCGCCTCGCGCGCCATGGTCGTCATCGCCGACGCCGGCAAGAAGGTCGAGACGCTGGGCGCGTTCCCGCTGCCGGTCGAGGTGGTCCGCTTCGGCCTCGAGGCGACGCGCCGCCATGTCGTCGCGGCCGCGCGCGCTTCGGGCTGCGAGGGCGACGTCGCGCTGCGCCGCGCCGCGTCCGGCGCGCCTTTCGTCACCGACAATGGCAATTACATCCTCGACTGCCGCTTCGGCGCGCTGCCGCGCCCGGACGATCTCGCGCAGGCGCTGAGCGTCCTGCCGGGGGTGGTCGAACACGGGCTCTTCATCGGCCTCGCCCGGATGGCGATCGTCGCGGGGCCTGACGGAGTCGCGCGCTTCGGCGCCGTCGAGACGCGTTGAAGCCGCGGCGCGGGAGAAGCTGCATGAAACGATCGCCACAGGAATTTCGCCGCGCCGTCGCGACGGCGTTCGCCCTCGCGCTGGCCGCGGGGCCGACCGCGGCGCAGGCGCAGAAGCCGGCGCCCGCGCCGGCGGCGGCCGCCAACGTCATCAAGCCGTCGCATCTCGCCGCGGCGCGGGCGCTCGTCCTCGCCTCCGGCATGGCGCGCTCCTTCACGGTGGTGCCGGCGCAATTCGTGGGGCAGATCGCGGATTCGATCGTGCAGACCCGCCCCGAGCTCGCCGGCGACCTCAAGGAGGTGCTGAACAATCTCCAGCCGGAGTTCGAGCGCCTGCCGGACGAGATGGTCGGCGTCGCCGCGCAGATCTTCGCCCAGCGGATGAGCGAGGCCGACCTTTCGGCCGCCGTCGCCTTCTTCACCAGCGCCGCGGGCAAGGCCTATGTCGCGTCGCAGCCCCTGGTGCTCGGCGACATCATGACCGCCATGCAGGGCTGGCAGGGCAAGCTGTCGACCCAGATGATGAGCCGCGTGCGCGAAGAAATGAAGAAAAAGGGCCATGACATCTGAGCTTGGCCGCGCCACGGTCCCGCGGCGGGAACGGGCGGAAAACCTTGAGCTGGGGCGCCATGGCTGACTTCGATTTCGACCTCTTCGTCATTGGCGCCGGATCGGGCGGCGTGCGCGCGGCCCGCGTCGCGGCGGGCTATGGCGCCAGAACCGCCATCGCCGAAGAGTTTCGCGTCGGCGGAACCTGCGTCATCCGCGGCTGCGTGCCAAAAAAACTCATGGTCTACGCCAGCCGCTTCCGCGACGAGTTCGAGGACGCCGCGGGCTTCGGCTGGACCGTTCCGGCGACGCTGTTCGACTGGAGCCGGCTCGTCGCCGCCAAGGAGCATGAAATCTCGCGGCTTTCGGCGATCTACCGGGCCAATCTGCAAAAGGCCGGCGTCGCGCTCGTCGACAGCCGCGCCGAGGTCGTCGACGCGCATCGCGTGCGCCTCGTCGCCGACGGGCGGATCGTGAGCGCGAAGACCATTCTGGTCGCGACCGGCGGCGCGCCGGTGCTCGAGCCCGACGTTCCCGGGCGCGAGCACGCGATCACCTCGAACGAGATCTTCGACCTCAAGACCATGCCGGCGCGCCTGCTGATCGTGGGCGGAGGCTATATCGCGGTCGAATTCGCCTCGGTCTTCGCGCGGCTCGGCTCGAAGGTGATCCTCGCCTCGCGCGGCGAGAACGTGCTGCGCGGCTTCGACGAGGACATGCGCTGCGGCGTTCGCGACGCGCTGCAGGCGGCGGGCGTCGAAACCCATTTCAGCCATCTGCCGACGGCGATCGAGAAGGCGGACGAGGCGTACAGGGTCAAACTCACCTCGGGGCTTGAGGTCGAGGTCGACCAGATCCTGCTCGCGACCGGCCGCAGGCCCGCGACGGCGGGGCTCGGGCTTGAGGCCGCGGGCGTCGAGCTCGACGGCGTCGGCGCCGTCAAGGTCGACGAATTCTCGCGCTCGAACGTGCCCTCGATCTATGCGGTCGGCGACGTGACCCACCGCGTGGCGCTTACCCCGATCGCCATCCGCGAGGGCCACGCCTTCGCCGACACCGTGTTCGGCGACCGGCCGACGCCGGTGCGACACGAGCACGTGCCGACCGCCGTCTTCACCACGCCGGAGCTTGGCGTCGTCGGCCTCACCGAGGGGCAGGCGCGCGAGGCCTATGACTGCGTCGACGTCTATCAGGCGAGCTTCCGGCCCATGAAGGCGACGCTCTCGGGCTCGTCGCAAAAGACGATCATGAAGATCGTCGTCGACGCGAAGTCCGACGTCGTGCTCGGCGTGCACATTCTGGGGGAGGGCGCGGGCGAGGTCGTGCAGGCGATCGCCATCGCCGTCAGGCTCGGGGCGAAGAAGGCCGATTTCGACGCGACAGTGGCGGTGCATCCGACCGCCGCCGAGGAGTTGGTCACCATGCGCGTGCGCACCGCCCGCTACGAACGCGCGACGCCGGGGCCGGAGGCGCCCGACGCCATGCCGGACGAGGCGTGAGGCGCGGATGACGGCTGAGAACATCGGCGACGCCGCCGCGGCGGCCGGGCCGACGCCCGGCGGCGACGCGGCCGGCCTGACCGAGGCCGAGGCCGCGCAGCGTCTTGCACGCTATGGCGAGAACGGACTCATCGAACACAGGATCGGCGCGCTCGGGCGGCTTGCGCGGTTTTTCTGGGGGCCGATCCCCTGGATGATCGAGGTCGCGGCCGCCCTTTCGGCGGCGCTGCGCCACTGGGACGATCTGGCGATCATCCTGACCATGCTGTTCATCAACGCCGGCGTCGGCTTCTGGCAGGAGACCAAGGCCGACACCGCCATCGCCCTGTTGAAGCAGCGGCTCGCCCTCAAGGCGCGCGTCCGGCGCGACGGCGTCTGGAAGGACATTGCGGCGCGGCTCGTCGTTCCGGGCGATCTCGTCCATATCAAGCTCGGCAATGTCGTTCCGGCGGACGTGAAACTGACCGAAGGCGACTATCTCAGCGTCGATCAGTCGGCGCTGACCGGGGAATCGCTGCCCGTCGACAAAAAGGCGGGCGACGAGGCCTATTCCGGCTCGATCGCGCGGCAGGGCGAAATGAGCGGGGTCGTCACGGCGACCGGCATGAACACCTATTTCGGCAAGACCGCGCAGCTCGTCGAGCAGGCGCAGACGGTCTCGCATTTCCAGCAGGCCGTGCTGAAGATCGGCAATTTCCTGATCTTCGTGACGATCGGCCTTGTCGTGATCATCGGCCTCGTCGCGCTCTGGCGCCACGATCCGCTGATCGAGACGCTGCAGTTCGCGCTCATCCTGACCGTCGCCTCGATCCCGGTCGCCCTGCCTGCGGTCCTCTCCGTGACCATGGCCGTCGGCGCGGAGCGGCTCGCGCGGCGCAAGGCCGTCGTCTCGCGCCTCGTGGCCATCGAAGAGATGGCCGGCATGGACGTGCTGTGCACCGACAAGACCGGCACGCTGACCCGGAATGAGCTGACCCTCGGCGAGCCGGAGCCCGCGCCGGGGTTCGCGCGAGACGAGCTCATCGTCGCGGCGGCGCTGGCCTCGCGGCGCGACGCGCCGGACCCGATCGACCGCGCCATTCTCGCCGGCCTTTCGTCCGCCGGCGCGCTCGACGGCTTCCGCGTGACGACGTTCGAGCCGTTCGATCCGGTCGCCAAGCGGGCAGAGGCCGCGATCGAGACCGACGGACGGACGTTCAGGGTCGCCAAGGGCGCCCCGCAGGCGATCGTCGCGCTCTGCGCGCCGGACTCCGCCGAGCGCGCGGCGATCGAGGCCGCCGTCGATCGCGAGGCGGCGCGCGGCTTTCGCACGCTCGGCGTGGCGCGGACGGATGAGGCCGGAAGCTGGCGCTTTCTCGGCCTGCTGCCGCTCTACGATCCGCCGCGCGAGGATTCGGCCGAAACCATCGCCACCGCCCGGGCGATGGGCGTCGACGTCAAGATGGCGACCGGCGATCATGAGGCGATCGCGAAAGAGATCGCGGGCGAGCTCAGGCTCGGCCAGAACATCGTCGTCGCCGACGCCGTGTTCGGGCCCGGGGCCGGGGGCGACGTCCTGCCGCGCATTCTCGCCGCCGACGGGTTCGCGCGCGTCTTTCCCGAGCACAAGTTCAGGATCGTCAGGGCGCTGCAGGAGGCGGGCCATATCGTCGGCATGACCGGCGACGGGGTGAACGACGCCCCGGCGCTGAAGCAGGCCGACGTCGGCATCGCGGTCAGCGGCGCGACCGACGCCGCGCGCGCCGCCGCCGATCTCGTGCTCACCGCGCCCGGGCTTTCGGTGATCGCCGCCGCGATCGAGGAGGCGCGGCGCATTTTCGAGCGGATGAACAGCTACGCGATCTACCGCATCTCGGAGACGACGCGGCTGCTCCTGTTCATGACCGCGAGCATTCTCGTCTTCAATTTCTATCCCGTCACCGCGGTCATGGTGGTGCTGCTGGCGCTCCTCAACGATCTGCCGATCATGATGATCGCCTATGACAACGCGCCGTTCGCGGCGCGCCCGGTGCGCTGGGACATGCGGCGCGTGCTGACGATCGCCTCGACGCTCGGGGCTTTCGGCGTCGCGTCGAGCTTCGGCGTGTTCTGGCTCGCACGGAACTATTTCGGCCTGCCCGAGCCGGTCGTCCAGTCGATCGTCTTTCTCAAGCTGCTCGTCGCCGGGCACATGACCATCTATCTGACGCGCAACAGGGGGCCGGTCTGGGAGCGTCCCTGGCCGAGCCTGAAGTTGATCATCCCCTGCGAGCTGACGCAGCTTCTTGGCACATGCGCCGCCGTCTACGGCTGGTTCATGGCGCCGATCGGCTGGACCTATGCGCTGATGGTCTGGGGCTACGCGCTCGCCGCTTTCCTCGTCGGCAGCCTCGTCAAGATGGGCGCCTATCGTCTGCTCGACGCACGCGCCGCGCGCCGGGAGGTCCGGCCCGGGCCGGCGGCGAGCCCGGCCGCGCCATAGCCGCGCGGCCGTGTCGGAACGGCTTGCGTCGCAGGCTTTTCCCCTGTTAAAGGAGCCGTTTGAACGAGCGTCGCCGAAATTTTGTCCCGGCTGGACGCTTTTGCGGCGCCTTTCGCCGCCCGGGAGTCGATGACATGTCCGCCGAAAACTGGTCGCCGTCGAGCTGGAGAGCCAAGCCGATCGAGCAGTCGCCCGTCTATCCCGACGCGGCCGCGCTCGCCGAGGTGGAGCGCCAGCTCGCCGGCTTCCCGCCGCTCGTCTTCGCGGGCGAGGCGCGCAAGCTGAAGCGCATTCTGGGCAAGGTGGCGAACGGCGAGGCCTTTTTGCTGCAGGGCGGCGACTGCGCCGAGAGCTTCGCCGAGCATTCGGCCGACAACATCCGCGATTTCTTCCGCGTGTTCCTGCAGATGGCCGTGGTCGAAACCTTCGCCGCCGCCCTGCCGGTGGTCAAGGTTGGCCGCATCGCCGGCCAGTTCGCCAAGCCGCGCTCGGCGCCGATGGAGGAGGTCGGCGGCGTCTCCCTGCCGAGCTATCGCGGCGACATCGTCAACGACATCGCCTTCAACGAAGCGGCGCGCGTGCCGGACCCGCACCGCCAGCTGATGGCCTATCGCCAGTCGGCGGCGACGCTGAACCTCATCCGCGCCTTCGCCACCGGCGGCTACGCCAATCTCGAGAACGCGCATCAGTGGATGCTCGGCTTCGTCAAGGACAGCCCGCAGTCGGCGCGCTA
>NZ_JBGAHM010000026.1:0-49434 GCF_044226135.1 Methylocella sp.
TGTCGGCAGATGCGGCTCGATCTTTGAAAATTGTTCGTCCGTCAGCCAGAACTGATCCCGATTCATCGGCGCTTCCTTTCGGAAGCCGTGAATCACAAACCGCTGATCACGCCAACCATTTTATGGGTCCAGACCCTAAGACGGATCTTGCGAAGTTTGAGAACGTCTGGGATGACCATCCGCGATACGTGAACCTTGGAGCCGAAAAGAATTTCGCCCGCTACGCCGCCCGGATCGGCAAGGAATGGGACAAGTCGTCGGACAGCTTCAACGAAGCGTACTTTAAACGCGCCGTTGCGCGAGGGATCATATTCCGTGCGACAGAACGGATTGTGTCAGCGCAACCGTGGTATAATAACGGCTATCGTGCCAATATTGTCGCCTATACGTTGGCCGTTCTCAGCGAACTGACAAGGCGGCAGGAAAAAAGTCTCGATTTTCAGCGGGTCTGGAATGCGCAGGCGATAAGTCCTGTCCTTGAAAACACCATCGCGGTTGTGGCTTCCCGCGTGAACGATGACCTCCTGCGCCCGATGCAGGGTATTTCGAACATTTCGGAATGGGCCAAGCGTGAGGCCTGCTGGACGCGGATGCTGGAAAATATGGACGAGTTTGCCGACCTTCTGCCGGATGAGTTCGACGGCGAATGCCTGTCCCGCGACGATCATCTGTCTGAAAAGCGGACTGCCCGGAATACCCAGAAGGTGGATAACGGCATTGAGGCGCAGACGAAGGTCTTCGCGATCCCGGCGGCCAGATGGATCGCTGTGCATGATGCGCTTGCTGCCAAGCGTCTGCTGACGCCGAAGGAGATCGGCATATTGAACGTCGCCATGCAGATGCCGATGAAAATTCCAACAGAAAAACAATGCGCCGTGCTGTTGGAAACTATTGAGAAAGCGCGAGCAGAGGGCATCAGCCTTGATTAATGCCCTCGCCTAAAATTGGATCAATAAGGAGGCATGTCACTTGATTTTCCAGGATGATCTCACAAGCGCCGATAGCACGACCTGACTCCATGGCACGAAGAACTACCAAGAGCGCGAATATCCCATGGACCGACGACGAGCTTAGGCGATCGGTCGAAGTGTATGTGCTGCTGCTTCGCCTTCAGCTTCACGGTGCGGATGATCGATCCGAGCCGCTTGCGCAGACGCTGTTAAGTGGCGCTCTTGCCCAGAGGAATGACGCAGCGATCCGCTATCGGATGCGCAATATCTCAGCCGTGGTTCAGGAACTTGGCGCTCCCATCCTCAATGATTTCTCTCCTGCCGAAAGCGTTGGACGGCTCGTCCGTCCGAAAATCAAAGCAATGCTGCTGGAAGATACCGACTTTGCCCGTATCCTAAAGCCCGGCGTTGCAGGAGAAGCTGACGCCACATCCAATGCACGCACGGCGCTTCGCATCCTCCGCGATCATATTGAAGACCTTGAGCGCGAACTCGCATGGCGGGGGCACAACGGGCCACCTGACCAAGAAGATCACAGTGCTGAACGTGACCAGCTCCAAAATGCACTGGATGATATAGGGGTGATTGAAAGGGAACTGGAAAAATCTAACCCCGACAAGGAAATTGTAAAATCGCGAACCGCAAAATTGCTCGGTCTGGCCGTCGCCTTCGGGAAGTGGTTGGGCGAGCGGACAACGAAGTTCGTTGATGCCGCTCTGGTTGCGGCAGCCCCGGTTGCTGTCGCAAAAGTCACCGGCCTGCTCCCAGCCTTGGTGAACGCTATCGAGGCTGTGTCGAAGGCCATTGCACATTAAGTGGAAGCCCTCCGTAACCGCTTGAAATGCGATATTAGAGGGCTATGGCGAAAACGTAGTGCTCATCACTATCGGTCGCGGCCCGCCAGCAATCTTGACTTTTAAAAAGACGTTGAAAATAAAGCCGATAGGCGGTGGTCTAAAGAAGACGGTAGCCTAAAGAGGACCCCAAGCGGGACCCCAAAGGCAGGCTTCATGGCCCTTCGCTTAAGGGCGCTGGGCGCTAGGCTTTCTTGACCGCCACGAAGACCATCGCAGGGGGCGTATCGACGCCTTCCTCTTTCTCTCGCCTGTCCATCTCCCGCGCAGCCTTCTCCGCGTCTTCTCTGGTCTTGAACCAGTCGGCGTATGCAGTGTCGGGCGTGCCATCTTTCTCGCATGGGCACATGATGAAGAATGGCTCCTTCGGCGCGTAACGCCATGCGCAGCGTCGGACGACGGCGAAATTTGAAAGCAAGACCCGGAGCGCAGGGGAGGCCCGCGCCGCCTATCTATCGGTCATGACGTCGGAGAACCGGAGATCAGGACAATGCCGGCCATGAGCCAGATGGGCGGCCCCCGCGCCGATTTCGACCCGCGCTGGCCGTCGATCGTCGCGCGCGACCGCGCGGCGGACGGCGCCTTCGTCTACTCCGTCAAAACCACGGGCGTCTACTGCCGCCCGTCCTGCCCGTCGCGCCGGGCCAATCCCGAAAATGTCGCGTTTCATCCCACTTGCGAGGCGGCCGAGGCGGCCGGATTTCGTCCCTGCAGGCGCTGCCGCCCCAATGGCGCGGGCGATGCGGCCGAGCGCGCGGCCCTCGTCGAAAAAGCCTGCCGGATCATCGAGCAGGCCGAGCAGGCGCCCAGCCTCGAAGAGCTTGCGCAGATGTGCGCGGTCAGCCCGTCGCATTTCCACCGCCTGTTCAGGGCCGAGACGGGCGTGACGCCGAAGGCCTACGCCAGCGCCGAGCGGGCGAGGCGGGTGCGCCGCGCGCTTTCCGACGGCGACGCCTCCGTGACCGCGGCGATCTATGACGCGGGCTTCGGCTCGAACGGACGTTTCTATGAAACCGCCAGCAAGAGGCTCGGCATGCGGCCCATGGCGTTCAAGGCCGGCGGCGCGGGCGCGGAAATCCGTTTCGCCGTCGCCGAATGTTCGCTCGGGTCGATCCTCGTGGCGCAGAGCGCGAAAGGGATCTGCGCGATCACGCTCGGCGACGATCCCGACGCGCTGGCGCGGGAGCTGCAGGACCGTTTCCCGAGAGCGGAGCTGATCGGCGGCGACGCGGCGTTCGAGCGCGTCGTCGCGCAGGTCGTCGGCTTCGTCGAGCGCCCGTCGATGGGGCTCGCCCTGCCGCTCGACATCCGCGGCACGGCGTTCCAGCAGCGGGTCTGGAAGGCGCTGGTCGAACTCGCGCCGGGGACGACGGCGAGCTACGCGGACATCGCGAGGGCGATCGGCGCGCCGCGCGCGTGTCGCGCCGTCGCGCGGGCGTGCGGGGCGAACGGGATCGCCGTGGCCATTCCCTGCCACCGCGTGGTGCGCAACGACGGCGCGCTGTCGGGCTATCGCTGGGGCGTCGAACGCAAGCGCGCGCTGCTGGAGCGGGAGCGCGGCGAATGATGGCGCGCCCATGAGGGCGGCCGGCGTTATCTTCTCCGACCGGACGTGAGCCAGGGCGCGCATGCGCAATCGCCGGCGCTGAAGCGGCGCGCTTTTCCTTGCGTCGGCGGGCGTTCAGACCGCTTCGCCGCGCGGCGCGAGCGTCTCGCGCGCCCGTGTGATCTCGGCCGGATCGCGCCCCGCATTGGCGGCGAAGGCGAGCAGCAGCGATTCGTCGCCGGCGAGAAAGTCGAGCACGCCCGCCAGAAAGCCCGGCTCCGCCGCCGCGGCCCGCAGGGTTTCGGGCGAAAGCCCCGAAAGGCTCAAAAAGCGTTCGAGCGTCGTTTCGTCTCCGGCGATATGGCCGAGCGCCTCGATGGCGAGCGTTTCGGCGCGCTCGAGGGCGGCCGCACGCGGCGCTGAGCGGCCGTCGCCTTCAATTCTCATGATTTTGGCGTCCCTTCATAAAGGTCGTTCGATTAGCTCTAGGACGACGGGGACGGGGGTTCCCGTCTCGGCCGAGCAGGCGTTTTTCCAAGGATTCGCCCAGACCATGCAAGCTGGAGCATAGTCGCATTCGCCCGAATTTTTGACGTTCGGGCGGAACGCTTCAGCCGCCGACATGGGAGCGCCGGACCGCCGATGGAAAAGACGATTCTGATCGTGGAAGACAATGAACTCAACATGAAGCTGTTCAACGATCTGCTCGAGGCGCACGGCTACAAGACAGTGCAGACCCGCAGCGGGCTCGAGGCGGTGGGGCTCGCGCGCGCGCATCGGCCCGACCTGATCCTGATGGACATCCAGTTGCCCGAGATTTCCGGCCTCGAGGTCACGAGGCGGCTCAAGGAGGACGACGAGCTGCGCGCCATCCCTGTGATCGCCATCACCGCCTTCGCGATGAAGGGCGACGAAGAGAAGATCCGGCAGGGCGGCTGCGAAGCCTATCTCTCGAAGCCGATCTCCATCGTCAAATTTCTCGAGACCGTGCGCGGTTTCCTGAACGAGCAGTGAAAGAGCCGCCGGCGGCGGCGAGCTTGAGGAGTTTGAAGTGACCGCTCGCGTTCTTGTCGTCGACGACAATCCTTCCAATGTGAAGCTGCTCGCGGCGCGGCTCGCCGCCGAATATTTCGACGTGCTCACCGCCGCCAACGGCGCCGAGGCGCTGTCCGTCTGCGCGGCCGGCGAATGCGACATCGTGCTGCTCGACGTGATGATGCCCGGCATGAACGGCTTCGAGGTCTGCCGTCGCCTGAAGGCCGATCCCGACACCGCCCATATTCCCGTCGTGATGGTGACGGCGCTCGACCAGCCCTCCGACCGGCTGATGGGCCTTGAGGCCGGGGCCGACGATTTCCTGGTCAAGCCCATCGACGAAACGGCGCTGCTCGCCCGCGTGAAGTCGCTGGCGCGGCTGCGCGCCACGCTCGACGACCTGCGGTCGCGCGCGGCCCGCGCGGCGAAGCTCGGCATTTCGGGCGCGGCCTGCCTGTCTCAGGGCGAGGAGCCCTCCGGCCGCATCCTCGTCGTCGACGACCGCCGCTCCGCATGCGAGGCGATCGTCAACGCCCTGAAGCCGCATTACGAGATGGAGCTCGAGCCCGACGCCGCCGAGGCGCTGACGGAAGGCGCCGCCGGCGGCTATGACCTGCTGATCGTGAGCCTCGGCCTCTCCGGCTATGACGGGCTGCGGCTGTGCAGCCAGTTCCGCTCGATCGAGGCGACGCGCCAGATCCCCATTCTCGCCGTGGCCGAGCCCGAAGATCGCGCACGCGTGCTGCGCTGCCTCGAACTGGGCGTCAACGACTATATTCTGCGGCCGGTCGAGCGCGCCGAACTCGTCGCCCGCGTGCGCACGCAGATGCGGCGCAAGCGCTACGTCGACTGCCTGAGGCAGAACGTCGAGGCCTCGCTCGAAATGGCGGTGGTCGACGCGCTGACCGGCCTGCACAACCGGCGCTTCTTCGACGGCGTGCTTCCGTCCATGCTCGAGGAGGCCAAGCGCAAGGGGCGGCCGGTTTCCCTGATCATGTTCGACATCGACCATTTCAAGACCGTCAACGACCTGCATGGACATGAGGCCGGCGACCGGCTGCTGCAGGGCCTCGCCACGCGCATCAAGTCGCTGATCCGCCGCTCGGACATCTTCTGCCGCCTCAGCGGCGACGAATTCGTGATCCTGATGCCGGACACGCGCGTCGACGTCGGCGCGAAGGTGGCGGAACGGGTGCGCGCCGGCGTCGCAGGCGCGCCCTTTTTCATCGGCAAGAACCGCTCGATCGCGGCCACCATCTCGATCGGCCTCGCCGAAAGCGGCCGCTGCGGCGCCGACATCCTGCGCGAGGCCGACAAGGCGCTCTACCGCTCCAAGGAGGGCGGGCGCAACCGGGTCTATTTCGACGTCGCGTCGCCGCAGGCCGCGCCCCGCGCGCCAGGTTTCAGGGTGGTGCGGGCGGGCTGACCGGCGCGCGCGGCCGCGTTAAGGAAAGCGGGAATTTACCGGCGCGCGCCATTGCCTTTCTCGCATCTGGCGCGATAACGTCTTTTCGCCGGGCCCGCCAAGGGTGCGGCGTGGCGAGCGTTCCTCAAAGAAAATGTCCGCCGCGTCCTGCGCAGAAGTTTTTCGCGCACTGGTTACTTGACGACGAACGCCCTACGGAGTGCTCAGGTCCGCCGCATCTCCTGGGTCCGTAGGGTCGGCCGGCGCGCAGGCGGTTTAGGAGTGGCCTCCTCGAAACGCCGTCTGCCGCCGGCCGCCTTCGCCGTGCGGCGCTTTCATGGCCGAAGGCGCGTGGCCGACAGGGCGTTCCGGATTCAGGCGTCTCGTCGAAAAAGCCGATCCCCATAGGTCGATCCAGACTGACCGGAGCGCGCTCCAAGAGGCGCGCCCGGCCGTAGCCGGACGCCCCGGGGGCGTCCCTTCAATCCGTCACACCACCACCAGCTCCGCCGCATTGGCGAAGGCCGCGCGCTCCTGAATGAAGGCGAAGCGCGCCTCGGGCTTGTTCCCCATCAGCCGCTCGACGGAGTCCGTCGTCTCGGCGCGATCGTCCGGCAGCACGACGACGCGCAGAAGGTTGCGCCGCGCCGGGTCCATGGTGGTCTCCTTGAGCTGCGAGGGCAGCATTTCGCCGAGGCCCTTGAACCGGCCGATCTCGATCTTGCCGCGCCCGGTCAGAACCTTCGCCATGAGTTCGTCGCGATGCGCCTCGTCGCGGGCGTAGACCTGCTTTGTCCCCTGCGTCAGCCGGAACAGGGGCGGGACGGCGAGATAAAGATGGCCGTTCTCGATCAGCTTCGGCGTCTGGCGGTAGAAAAAGGTGATGAGCAGCGAGGCGATATGGGCGCCGTCGACGTCGGCGTCGGTCATGACGATGATTTTTTCGTAGCGCAGCTCTTCCTCGCGGTAATGCGCGCCGACGCCGCAGCCGAGCGCCAGCATCAGGTCGCCGAGCTGCTGGTTGGCGGCGAGCTTGTCGCGCGTGGCGCTGGCGACGTTGAGGATCTTGCCGCGCAGCGGAAGAATGGCCTGGTTCGCGCGGTCGCGCGCCTGCTTGGCCGAGCCGCCGGCGGAATCGCCTTCGACGATGAACAGCTCGGAGCCCTGCGCCGCGGTGTTGGCGCAATCCGCGAGCTTGCCGGGCAGGCGCAGCTTGCGCGTCGCCGTCTTGCGCGCGACGTCCTTTTCGGCGCGCCGGCGCAAACGGTCCTCGGCGCGTTCGACGGCCCAGTCGAGCAGCTTCAGCGCATGCGACGGCGCCGCGGCGAGCCAGTGGTCGAACGCGTCGCGCACGCCCTGTTCGACGATGCGCGCGGCTTCGCTCGACATCAGCCGGCTCTTGTTCTGGCCCTGAAACTCGGGCTCGCGGATGAACACCGAGATGAGCGCCGCGCAGGAGCCCATGAGGTCTTCGCCGGTGATCGCGGCGGCGCGCTTCGTCTGGCCGATGCGTTCGGCATGGTCCTTGAGGCCGCGCAGCAGCGCGGCGCGCAGGCCCGCCTCATGCGTGCCGCCGTCGGGCGTCGGAATGGTGTTGCAGTAGGAATGGACGAAGCCGTCGTCTTCGGCGAGCCACGCGAGCGCCCATTCGAGCGAGCCATGGCCTTCCGGCTTCTCGACCTTGCCGGAAAAAATCGGCTCGATCACACGCTCCCTGTCGCCGATGTCGCCGACGAGGAAGTCCTTGAGGCCGCCGGGAAAATGAAACACGGCCTCGGGCGGGGTCTGGCCGTTGGCCTCGAGCCGCTCGGGCGCGCAGCGCCAGCGGATCTCGACGCCGCCGAAAAGATAGGCCTTCGCCCGCGCCATTTTGAACAGCCGGGCGGGCCTGAAGGCGCAGCCCTTGCCGAAAATCTGCTCGTCGGGCCGGAAGCTGACGCGCGTGCCGCGCCGGTTCGGCGCTTTGCCGACTTCGAGCAGCGCGCTCGTCGGCAGGCCGCGCGCAAAGCTCTGGCGATAGAGCGTCTGGGCGCGCGCCACTTCGACCTCAAGGCTCTCCGACAGCGCGTTGACGACCGAGACGCCGACGCCATGCAGGCCGCCCGAGGTCTGATAGGCGCCCGAATCGAATTTTCCGCCGGCGTGCAGCGTCGTCATGATCACTTCGAGCGCGGATTTCTTGGGAAATTTCGGGTGCGGATCGACCGGGACGCCGCGCCCGTTATCGGTCACGCGCAGGGTTCCGTCGGCCTCGTAGGCGACGTCGATGAAGCTCGCATGGCCGGCGACCGCCTCGTCCATGGCGTTGTCGAGCACCTCGGCGAAGAGATGATGCAGCGCGGTCTCGTCGGTGCCGCCGATGTACATGCCGGGGCGGCGGCGAACCGGCTCAAGCCCTTCGAGCACTTCGATCGAGGCGGCGGTGTAGCCGGATTCGCCCGGGGTCGCCCGCGCTGGCGCAGCGGGCTTCTCCGCGGCGCGCCGCGGCCTCCCGCGGTCGTCGTCCCGAGCCGGCTGGCGCGCCGCGCCTCCAAACAGATCGCCGTGATTAGCCATGAACGCCCTGGTCTGTCGATGTTGCGAAGGTCTGTCGAGGTTGCGGAGGTTGATCGATGTGCGGACGCCTTATGCCACAGACGCGGCGCGATGGGAACAGAACGAAAACATTTTCATCGGGCGCGGCCTTGTGAACAGCCCATGAAAAAAGGCGGCCTTGCGGCCGCCTCCAGCGTCGGAGCGCTCGATGAACGCGCGGTTAACGCCAATTCGATCCCGACGCGGGGAGCCGGCCGACGAAGCCCGACGGCCGGTTTCGCTCCGCGCCCGAGCGTTCAGGCGCGCGCCTGTGGGGCGGATCGGCGCGATCCGCCCGGAGCCTGTTTCAGGCGCTGACTTCTTTCTGCTTCTTCGCCGGAGCCGCCGCCGCCGGGAGCGGAACCGTCGCGATCGTCTTCAGGATGCGCGAGGCGATCTGGTAGGGGTCGCCCTGGGAGTTCGGGCGGCGGTCTTCGAGATATCCCTTGTAGCCGTTGATGACGAAGCTGTGCGGAATGCGGATCGAGGCGCCCCGATCGGCGAGCCCATAGCTGAACATGTCGATCGACTGGGTCTCATGCTTTCCGGTCAGGCGCAGATGATTGTCCGGGCCGTAGACGGCGATGTGGTCCGCCTTGGCTTTCGCGAAGGCCGCCATCAGCGCTTCGAAATATTCCTTGCCGCCGACCTCGCGCAGATAGGTGGTCGAGAAATTGGCGTGCATGCCGGAGCCGTTCCAGTCGGTGTCTCCGAGCGGCTTGCAATGATATTCGACGTCGACGCCATATTTCTCGCAGAGGCGCTGCAGGATGTAGCGGGCGACCCAGATCTCGTCGGCGGCCTTCTTGGAGCCCTTGCCGAAAATCTGGAACTCCCACTGGCCCTTGGCCACTTCAGCGTTGATGCCTTCGTGGTTGATGCCGGCGTCGATGCAGATGTCGAGATGCTCCTCGACGATCTGGCGGGCCGTGTCGCCGACCTGGGTGTAGCCGGCGCCGCAGTAATAGGGGCCTTGCGGCGCGGGATAGCCATGCTCCGGGAAGCCGAGCGGCCGGCCGTTCTTGTAAAAGAAATATTCCTGCTCGAAGCCGAACCAGGCGCCGGGATCGTCGAGGATGGTCGCGCGGGCGTTCGTGGCGTGCGGCGTGCCGTCAGGGTTCATCACCTCGCACATGACGAGGGCGCCGTTCTTGCGCGTGCTGTCGATGAACACGGACACCGGCTTCAGCAGGCAGTCGGAGCTCTTGCCTTCGGCCTGCCGGGTGGAGCTTCCGTCAAACCCCCACGCAGGAAGCTGGTCCAGCGTGGGAAAATTGGTGAATTCTTTAATGAGAGTTTTGCTGCGCAGGTTGGGGGCCGGCGTATACCCGTCGAGCCACAGGTATTCGAGCTTATATTTAGGCATTTAGTTCCGCTTCCGTTGGAGGGCGGGGTGTCAGCGTCGCTGTTAGTCAGAACGCCGCGCGCAAGGAGTCATGACTGCAATCCGCGCGTGCTCGCGTGACTCGCATCATCCGTGCCATCTCTCCGGAAGATCTCGCGTTTTTGCTCGTGCGGCGCGTCGATGAACGCGGCCTGCGAAAAACAGGGCGCCCGCCCTGGATGGCGCCCGTTTCGCTACGTCGCGAAGCGGGGCCCGCGGCGCCGCGGCCTGTGAAACGGCGAGGCCGCGCCGGCGGGCGAAGACGCAAAAATCAGCTCGGGCGCGGGTCGGCGAGAATGTTGGGCATTTCGTGCTCTTCAACGAGCAGGAGCCTGATGCGGAAAGTCGCAGACTTTTCGCGTCAGGCTCTCATATGCCGAATCCATCTCTGTGGGGTTCGTCGCCGCGCCGGACCTCGCCGGGGGACCGCCGGCCCGGCTCCGGCGTCGGCGGAGGCGCGGCGGGAGTCGTCGCGCAGCGGGACGCCGTTCATGAAAAAGCTGGGCGCCTTCATGAAGGCGCCCAGCTCAAGATCGTGGCGTGTCGCCGTCAGACGATCAGTAGGAGTAATACATGTCGAATTCGACCGGATGCGGGGTCATCTCGAAGCGCATCACGTCGTGCATCTTGAGCTCGATGTAGCTGTCGATGAAGTCGTCGTCGAACACGCCGCCGGCCTTGAGGAAGGCGCGGTCCTTGTCGAGGTTGGTGAGCGCGTCGCGCAGCGAGCCGCACACCGTCGGGATCTTCTTCAGCTCGCGCGGGGGCAGGTCGTAGAGATCCTTGTCCATCGCCGGGCCGGGATCGATCTTGTTGATGATGCCGTCGACGCCGGCCATCAGCATGGCCGCGAAGGCGAGATAGGGGTTCGCCATCGGATCGGGGAAGCGGACCTCGACGCGCTTAGCCTTCGGGTTCGAGGCCGTCGGGATGCGGCAGGAGGCCGAACGGTTGCGCGCCGAATAGGCGAGCAGCACCGGCGCCTCATAGCCCGGGACCAGACGCTTGTAGGAGTTGGTCGAGGGATTGGTGAAGGCGTTCAGCGCGCGGGCGTGGCGGATGATGCCGCCGATGTAATAGAGGCAGTCCTGGCTGAGGTCGGCGTATTTGTCGCCGGCGAACAGCGGCTTGCCGTCCTTCCAGATCGACTGGTGCACATGCATGCCCGAGCCGTTGTCGCCGAAGATCGGCTTCGGCATGAAGGTCGCGGTCTTGCCGTAGCTCTGCGCCACCTGATGGATGCAGTATTTGTAGATCTGCAGGTCGTCGGCCATCTTGGTGAGCGGACCGAACTTCAGGCCGAGCTCGTGCTGGGCCGAGGCGACTTCATGATGGTGCTTCTCGACCTTGGCGCCCATCGCCGCCATGGCCGCGAGCATCTCGCCGCGCATGTCCTGGCAGGAGTCCTGCGGCGGAACCGGGAAATAGCCGCCCTTGGTGCGGATGCGATGGCCGAGGTTGCCGCCTTCATAGGGCGTGTCGGAGTTCGACGGCAGCTCCGCCGAATCGAGCACGAAGCCGGTGTTGTAGGGGTCGGCGCGGAAGCGCACGTCGTCGAACACGAAGAACTCGGCCTCGGGGCCGACATAGACCGCGTCGCCGACGCCGGAGGAGGCGACGAAGGCTTCGGCCTTCTTGGCGATCGAGCGGGGGTCGCGGCTATAGGGCTCGTTGCTGTTCGGCTCGAGAATGTCGCAGACGATGACCATCGTCGGCGCGGCGAAGAACGGGTCCATCGTGGCGGTCGAGGGGTCCGGCATCAGCAGCATGTCGGATTCGTTGATCGCCTTCCATCCGGCGATCGAGGAGCCGTCGAACATCGTGCCTTCGGCGAAGATGTCCTCGTCGATGAGGCTGATGTCGAAGGTGACGTGCTGCCACTTGCCGCGCGGATCGGTAAAGCGGAAATCGACGTATTTGACGTCGTTTTCCTTGATCTCCTTGAGCACGTCTTGGGCGGTTTTCATAGGCGGGCCTTTCAGTCAATGCGCTATGGAAGAGGAAGGAGGAAGGAAGGCGGGCGGGAGGCGTCAGATCGCGTCGGGGCCGGTCTCGCCGGTGCGGATGCGGATCGCGCCTTCGATGTTGGAGATGAAGATCTTGCCGTCGCCGATGCGGCCGGTCTGGGCGGCCTTGCGAATCGCCTCGACGGCGGCGTCCACGACGGCGTCGGCGACGACGACTTCGATCTTAACCTTGGGCAGGAAGTCGACGATGTATTCTGCGCCGCGATATAGCTCCGTGTGGCCCTTCTGGCGCCCGAAGCCCTTGGCCTCGGTGACGGTGATCCCCGCCGCTCCCGCTTCATGAAGCGCTTCTTTCACTTCATCGAGCTTGAACGGCTTTATAATCGCCTCGATTTTTTTCATGGAGAATCTTGCGTCGGAATGGAGGGGACGGCCGCTGCAAATTCAACGCGGCGTTTAGCACTTACGACGAAAAAACGCCATGGCGAATTATTGGGCTTCGTCCAAGGGCGTAGTTCCTTCCTGTCGGCCAGTTTTTCGCCTTTGGCAAGGCGCGCCGGCGCATAAAGCAAGGCGTGCGCCAGATTTGGCCCCGACGGAGGCGGGCCCGAGGCCCCGGGCGGCCCGCCACACAAAGGCTTGAGCTTCAGGCCAGGGTTTAGGGCCGCGCGACGTCCGGGGGCGGCGACGCCGGCCTTGCGGCTCGGCCCGGACGATGGGCGGGGCGAAATTGCATGCCAGACCGGCGCGGCGGCGCGAAAAAAGCGCGCCTGCCTTGTTTTTGGGCGGCCGAGCCGCCGCGACGAAAAACCCGCTCCAGAAAGCTGGAGCGGGTTCGCTTCAGGGGAGGATGGCGAGAGGCCGGGTTATTCGGCCGGCTCGAGAACGACCTCTTCATGCATGGGGGCGTCTTCCTTGACGATTTTGGGCGCGACGACGCTCACCCCGACGCCCGAACCGAGAAGCTGCAGCGAAATCTCCTTGCCGTTGCCGAACTTCACGCCGTCGCGATAGGCGCCGTGCTCGAGCCGCGCGAACACGACTTCTTCCGAAGGACCAACGCCGAGCCGCGTCTGCAGGTCGCTCGAAACGCCTTCGAGCTGGAGCCGCGTGTCATACTGGACGCAAACCGCCGTCGAGCAGTCGCCGGGGGTCGCGAGGCCGATGCTTCCGGAGGGGAAGCGGGTCGTCACATATTTCTCCGACTCGCGCGCCGGCCGCGAGGCGTACATTTCAAGCGAATAATCACACATGTGAACCACTCCAAATGTCTCGAGATGCGGAGACCCTTCCACGCGAAGGCGTTCTCGCCGCAGGGCGACGAGCTGGAGCTACGAGCTGTGATGCAGCCCCTCAAGACGGAAGGGGAGGGTGTGGAAGCCTCTTGAGGCCGGCTTGGGTCGATCCTGAGAACCGCGGGGGCCTGCCCGCGTCGGTCGACGCCGCGCCCGACGATCGTCAGGCGCTCCACTTGCACGCCGCTAATGCGCAACTCTTGTGGGAGTTCGCTCGACGTGCTCTTAAATTGATGATAGCTCAGCGGTTTGCGCCGTCAAGGGCTTTCCCGGAACGCCGCTTCAAATCCTGCCGCGCGCCCTCAGTCTTCGTCGGGGCCGGTCGCCACCGGCAGATCGGGCCGTCCGCCCCATTCGCTCCACGAGCCGTCGTAAAGAGAGACGTCGGCCTTGCCGAGGCTTTCGAGCGCGGCGAGCAGGATCGCCGCCGTGACCCCGGAGCCGCAGGTGGCCACGATCGGCTTCGACAGATCGACGCCGGCGCGGGCGAAGGCGTGGCGCACCTCCTCGGCGGATTTGAGCCTGCCCTTGGCCGCCACTTCGGGCCAGGGCACGCTGCGGCTGCCCGGCACATGGCCCGAGCGCAAGCCCGGGCGCGGCTCCAGCCCCTCGCCCAGGAAACGCGCGGCGCTGCGCGCGTCGACGATCTCGGCGGTCTTGAGCTCGCTCGCCTTCAGCACCTCGGCGGCGGTCGCCACGCGGGCGCGGTCGAGGCGGGCGTCAAAGGTCTTGGGCCTCGGAAGCTTCTCGCCCTTTTCGAGCAGCCGTCCCTCCTTGCGCCATTTGGCGAGGCCGCCTTCGAGCAGAAAGACCTTTTTCGCGCCGAAGGTTCTGAACATCCACCGCACGCGCGCGCCGCCGACGAGATCGGAGTTGTCGTAAATGACGATGGTCATGTCCTCGGAGAGCCCGAGCTTGCCGACGGCCGAGGCGAAGCCCGCTTCGTCGGGCAGCATGTGGGGCAGGGAGGTGGTCCTGTCGGCGATCGTCTCGATGTCGAAGAAGACCGCGCCGGGGATATGGCCGGCGGCGAATTCGGCGCGCGCGTCGCGATGCTCGGCGGGCAGGAAATAGCTGCCGTCGACGATGGCGACATCGGCCGACCCCAGCCGCTCCGCGAGCCATTCCGTCGTGACGAAAAGAGTCTGGGCCAAGGCGACGTCCTCCATGCTCCCGGTCGCGCGATCAGGGCGCGCCGGCGAATCTTCATGCGTCAAAGGCATAGGACGGCCCAGCCGATCTTCCAAGCGCAAGCTGGCGTGGTTTCGCGCGGCGAACCATTTGTCGGCGGCGTCGTTAGCGGCGCGACGCGGGCCGGCCCAGGCGTTTGCCGGCCGTTCGCATCGTCGTCAAAACCGGGAGCCTGACAATGATGAAGTTTTCCGCCGCCCTCGCCGCCGCCATGCTCGCGCTCGCGCCGGTCGCCTCCTACGCCCAGTCGTCTTCGGCAAGCGGCCGCGGCGCCGGCGACAAGGCCGTGGGGCCCGCCTCGCAGAACGGCGACACCTCGACCAGCAACACCAAGGCGCCGGGCTCCATGGGCCGCTCGGCCTATCCAGACAGCGCCCGTCCGTCCATGCCCTCGTCAAGCATGGACGTGATCTCGCCGAAGGATATGGAGAAGTCTCCGGCCCGATAGCGGCCGGATGAGCCGGGCCCGGCCGCGACGCAAGACGCCGCGGCCGGCGTTTCAGCGGCCGGCCGACGTCAATTCGCAAAGGCGCAGCGCGTCGCCGGTCGCCGCGCCTTCGGCCGTGTTGTCGAACACGCACCAGGCCGCCGCGCCGCGGCGGGCGGCCGCCGTGACGAGCGCCGCCACGCGCGCGAGCGCCGCCTCCGCATAGGCCGAGCGGTAGACGACCGGCGAGCCGTGCAGGCGCAGATAGACGAGCCCGCCCCAGCCGCCCGGATCGCCCGCGCCCGGCGCGGGCGCGGGATCGGCCGCCACGCGCGCCGCCTGAACGTCGCCGAGAAGCGCGTCCGCCTCCGCCGTGAACCAGCTCGCATGGCGCGGCTCGAATGCGACGAACCCTTCATAAAGGCTTCGCAGCAGGCTGAAAAACGCCTCGGCCGCAGGCCGGTCGAAGCGCAGGCTCGGCGGCGTCTGGACCAGCACGGGGCCGCGCTTGCGCCCGAGGGCCGAGGTTTCGTCGAGAAAGCGCCGCAGCGGCTCGCCCGCGCCGACGAGACGACGGATATGGGTGATCTCGCGCGGCGCCTTGACGGCGAAGCTGAAGTCGTCCGGCGTGCTCGCCGCCCAGCGCGCGTAGGTCGCCGGGCGATGCGGCCTGTAAAAGGACGAATTGACCTCGACGGCCGAAAGCCGCGCGGCGTAGCGTTCGAGATGGCTTCCCGTTTCCGGAAATCGCGCGGCCCATGGCCGGGCGACGCTCCATCCGGCGACGGCGATCCTGGCGTTTTCGGTCATGCGCGCTCCGCGTCCCGACACGCGCCAAACGCCCGTCGCCGGCGCGCCGTTCATTGACTGTTCACGGCGCGCGAGGCAGCCTCGCCCCATGTCGTTCTCCTCCCTTGCGACGCTTCGCACGCTCGTCCGCCTTGGCGCGCTCGCCTGTCTTGGCGCTCAGGCCGCGCGCGCCGAGCCGCTGACGTGCTTCTCGCCCGGCGAGACGCGCGAGCGCATTCGCGTCGACGGCCTCGCGGAGCCGCTCGCGCCGATGCGTCGCGTCGCCGCGAAACTGCAGGCCGAGGCGCTCAACGCCCGGCTCTGCCGCAACGATGACTCTTTCGTTTATGAAATCAGCGTGCTGACGCGGGAGGGAAAGATCATGCGCGCCTTCATCGACGCCCGCAGCGGGCAGCCCCTCGGCGGCGCGGCGGCCGTGCGCCGATAGGTTTTTCCTGAGACTTTCCGCACACTGCGCCGGCTCCGGCCGCGCGATCATCTGAACGGCGCGGCCGTCGCCGCAACGGAGCTGAACCCATGCGTCTGCTCGTCGTCGAGGACGATCAGGATTTGAACCGCCAGATCGCCGCCGCCCTCGAAAAGGCCGGCTACGCGATCGACAGGGCTTTCGACGGAGAGGAAGGCGCGTTTCTGGGCGACACGGAAGCCTATGACGGCGTGGTGCTCGACGTCGGCCTTCCCAAAAAGGACGGGGTGAACGTGCTCGTCGACTGGCGCAAGGCGGGTCGGACCATGCCGGTGCTGATGCTGACCGCGCGCGACCGCTGGGGCGAGAAGGTGGCGGCCTTCGACGCCGGCGCCGACGATTATGTGACGAAGCCCTTTCACATGGAGGAGCTGCTGGCGCGGCTGCGCGCCCTGATGCGCCGCGCCGCCGGCCATGCGTCGAGCGTCTTCGCCTGCGGCCCTGTGACGCTCGACGAGCGCGCCGGCAAGGTCGCCGTCTCGGGCGCGCCGGTCAGGCTGACCTCGCACGAATACCGCCTGCTCGCCTATCTGATGCATCATCAGGGCAAGGTGGTCTCGCGCGCCGAGATCGTCGAGCATCTTTATGACCAGGACTTCGACCGCGACTCGAACACCATCGAAGTGTTCGTCGGGCGCCTGCGCCGCAAGCTCGGCGTCGACGTCATCCACACCATGCGCGGCCTCGGCTATGTGCTGAGCGCCCCGGCGGACGCGCCCGGGACGGCGCAGTCGCCGGAGACGGCGTGAACCGCCCGAGCGTCGCCGGCGTCTCCATCGCGCGGCGGCTGTTCGTCTCTTCGGCGGCGCTGAGCTTCGCCATCCTGTTCATCGCCGGCGCGCTCCTCTCGGCGGCGTACCGGCAGGCGGCCGAACGCAATTTCGACGACCGCCTCAGCGTCTATCTGCGCGCCCTCGTCGCCGACATCGCCGCCGCCGCGCCCGAGGCGCCGAGCATCGGGCCCGACGAGCTCGGCGACCCGCAATTCCTGCTCGCGCTGTCCGGCTGGTACTGGCAGATCACGCGGCTCGGGGGCGAGCGGCGCGTGATCGCGAGTTCGCGCTCGCTGTTCGCCGCCCGCCTGCCGGAGCTCGCCGATCTCGGCGTGCCGGTCGGCGTCGGCGGCGCGCGGCGCGGCTATGCGCAGGGCCCTGACGACCGGCGCCTGCGCGTCGTCGAGCGCATCGTCGACGCGGGCGACGCCGGGATCTATCTCGTGCAGGTCGCGGCCGCGACGCAGGAGATGGAGCAGGCCATCGCCGCGTTCGAGGGCTATCTTGTCGCGACCTTTCTCCTGCTCGCGGCGGCGCTCATCGGCTCGGCCGCCCTCCAGCTGCGTTTCGGCCTCGCGCCGCTGCGGCGGCTTCAGGCGGCGGTCGCCGCGATCCGGCGCGGCGAGGCGGAGACCATCGGCGGCGCCTATCCGCCCGACATCGCGCCGCTCGCGGGCGAGCTCGACCTGCTGCTGTCCGCCAATCGCGAAGTCGTGGAGCGCGCGCGCACCCAGGTCGGCAATCTCGCCCATGCGCTCAAGACGCCGCTCAGCGTCGTTCTCAACGAGGCCGCGCTGGCGCAGGGGCCGCTCGCCGAGACGGTCGGCCGGCAGGCGCAGGTCATGCGCGACCAGGTCGGCTTCTACCTGGAGCGCGCCCGCGCCGCCGTGCGCGCCGGAACGCTGACGGGCGCGACCGATCCGGCGCCTGTGGTCGAGGGCCTGCTCGGCGCCTTCCGCAAGATCTACGCCGACCGGGGCGTGAGCTTCGCCCTGATCGCCTGCGGCCCGTCCCGTTTCCTTGGGGAAACGCAGGATTTCGAGGAGATGGCGGGCAATCTGATCGACAACGCCGGCAAATGGGCGAACGCGAAGGTCGAAGTCACGATCGAGGCCGAGCCCGCGGCGGACGCGGCCGGGCGCGCCTTCCTGCGCGTGCTCATCGACGACGACGGGCCGGGCCTGCCGCCCGACCTGCGCAGGGAGGCGATGGCGCGCGGGCGCCGGCTCGACGAGACGAAGCCCGGCTCCGGCCTCGGCCTTTCGATCGTGGTCGACCTCGCCTCCATGTATGGCGGCGCGCTCGATCTGTCGGCGAGCCCGCTCGGGGGATTGCGCGCGGAGCTGAGGCTGCCGGCCGCGCCCCAGACGGCGCCAACGCGTTCGTGACGCCGCAGGCCGGCGAAAAATCCTTTGCAAGCCCCGCGCCGCCAACTATGTAGGCGCGATGTTCTGGGCGCTTCTTGCGATCTTCTCGGCGCTGGCGACGCTCGCCGTCGCCTGGCCGCTGATCCGGCCGCCGCGCTCCCCCGCGCGCGGCGCGCTCGAAATCGGCTTCTACAAGGCCCAGCTCGCCGAGATCGAGCGCGACGCGGCGCGCGGCGCCGTCTCGCCGCAGGAAGCCCAGAGCGCGAAGGCCGAGACCGCCCGCCGTCTCATCGCCGCCGCCAGAACGCATGAGGCCGACTCCGCCGCGCCGCAGGCGGGCGGGCGGGCGTCGAAAGCGCGCGTCGCCGTCATCGTCGGTTCGGCCGTCTGCGCCCCGGCGCTGGCGCTGGCGCTTTATTCGGAGATCGGGCGCCCCGCCATGCCCGACCTGCCGCTGTCGGCCCGCATGAGCCAGCCGCCGGGCTCGCTCGACTTCATGGCGGCGATCGGCAAGATCGAGGCGCATCTCAAGAAGAATCCCGACGACGCCAGGGGCTATGATCTGCTGGCCCCGATCTACATGAAGCTCGGGCGCTATCAGGAGGCGGCGGCGAGCTTTTCCGCCCTGCGCCGGCTCAGGGGCGACACGCCCGAGCGTCTGGCGCTCGAAGGCGAGGCGCTCGTGGCCGCAGCCGACGGCGCGGTGAGCGACAAGGCGCGGGACCTGTTCAGGGCCGCCGTCGAAAAGGATCCGGGGGCGGCGCGGGCGCGCTTCTATCTCGGCGTCGCCGCGGCCGACGCCGGCGACAGGGACGAGGCGCGGCGCATTTTTGGCGCGCTTCTCGCCGACGCAAAGCCCGACGCGCCCTATGTCGACGCCGTGCGCGCCCGCCTCGCCGCGCTCGACGGCGCGCCGCCCGCCGCGTCCGCCGTCTCGCCTCCCGTCCCGTCCAAGGCCGCCGAAATCGCGGCGATGGGCGCGCCGGAGCAGGCGACGGCGATTCGCGGCATGGTCGACCGCCTCGCGGAGCGGCTCGCGCGGGACGGCGGCGACGTCGAGGGCTGGCTGCGGCTGGTGCGCGCCTACGCGGTGCTGCAGGACAAGGACAAGGCGCGATCGGCGCTCGCCGACGCGAAGAAAAATCTCGCCGGAGACGCGACGGCGAGCGCGCGTATCGACGCGCTCGCCCGCGAGCTCGGCCTTGAAGGGTGACGCGCCGGCATGACGCGCAAACAGAAACGTCTCTCCCTGATCGCCGCCGGCGGCCTCGTGATCGCGCTGGCCGTCGGCCTCGTCAGCTTCGCCCTGCGCGACAACATCGTCTTTTTCTATTCGCCGACCGAACTCGCGGCCAGAGCCTCGGTCGGCGGCGCGCGGCTGCGCGTCGGCGGCCTCGTCAAGCAGGATTCGCTCCAGCGCGAGGGCGGCCAGACGGTTCGCTTCGTCGTCACCGACACCAAGCATGACGTGCCGGTGACCTACACCGGCCTTCTGCCCGATCTCTTCCGCGAAGGGCAGGGCGTCGTCGCCGAGGGCGCGCTGCGGCCCGACGGCCTGTTCCACGCCGACAGCGTGCTGGCCAAGCATGACGAACGCTACATGCCGCGCGAGGTCGCCGACGCGCTGAAGGCGCAGGGCGTCTGGCAGGAAGGGCGGGGACCGGGGCAGGGCGGCGCGCAGGCCGCGCCCGCAGGCGGAAAGTGAGGGCGCGATGATCGTCGAAAGCGGCCATTACGCGCTGGTGCTGGCGCTCGCGCTCGCGCTCGTCAACTCCGTGCTGCC
Organism: Methylocella sp.; assembly: GCF_044226135.1. NCBI lineage: Bacteria > Pseudomonadati > Pseudomonadota > Alphaproteobacteria > Hyphomicrobiales > Beijerinckiaceae > Methylocella > Methylocella sp. Next base: position 19,828 of record NZ_JBGAHM010000026.1, read on the forward strand.
GGTCTGGGGCGCGGCGCGCGGCGACCGCAGGCTCATGGCGGTGGCGCCGCCCGTCGCCATCGTCGGCTTCCTCTTCGTCGCCTACGCCTATTTCGCGCTGACGGCGGCCTATGTCGGCTCGGATTTCTCGCTCCTCAACGTGGTCGAGAACTCCCATTCGGCGAAGCCGCTCATCTACAAGATCAGCGGCGTGTGGGGCAACCATGAGGGCTCCATGCTCCTCTGGGTGCTGGTGCTCGCGCTGTGCGGAGCGCTCGTCGCGCTGTTCTCGGCCTCGACGCCGGAGGATTTTCGCGCCAACGCGCTCGGCGTCCAGTCCTGGATCAGCGCCTCCTTCCTGCTGTTCATCCTCCTCACCTCGAACCCCTTCGCCCGGATCGGCGTCCCGCCGGCCGAAGGCAACGACCTCAATCCGCTGCTGCAGGACCCGGGCCTCGCGATCCACCCGCCGCTGCTTTATCTTGGCTATGTCGGCCTGTCGGTCGCCTATTCCTTCGCCGCCGCGGCCCTGCTCACCGGGCGCATCGACGCAATCTTCGCGCGCTTCCTGCGGCCATGGACGCTCGCCGCCTGGGTCTTCCTGACGCTCGGCATCGCCATGGGCTCCTACTGGGCCTATTACACGCTCGGCTGGGGCGGCTTCTGGTTCTGGGACCCGGTCGAAAACGCCTCGCTGATGCCCTGGCTGGCGGCGACCGCGCTCATTCACTGCGCGAGCGTCATGGAGAAGCGCGAGGCGCTGAAAGTCTGGACCATCTTCCTCGCCATCCTCGCCTTCTCGCTGTCGCTGATCGGCACTTTTCTGGTGCGCTCGGGCGTCCTGACCTCGGTGCACGCCTTCGCCACCGACCCGACCCGCGGCGTGTTCATTCTGGGCATCCTGTCGGTGTTCATCGGCGGCTCGCTGACGCTGTTTGCGGCCCGGGCCGGGACCTTGAAGCAGGGCGGACTGTTCTCGCCGATCTCGCGCGAGGGCGGGATCGTGCTCAATAACCTGCTGCTTTCGACCGCTTGCGCCACGGTCTTCGTCGGCACGCTCTATCCGCTGGCGCTCGAGGCCCTGACCGGCGAAAAGATCTCCGTCGGGCCGCCCTTCTTCAACCTCACCTTCGTCCCGCTCGTCCTGCCCCTGTTCCTCGCCATGCCGGTCGGCCAGACGCTCGCCTGGAAGCGCGGCGACCTTTTGGGCGCGGCGCAGCGGCTCGCCTACGCGGTGTTCGCCGGCTTCGCCGCCGCCGCCGCGCTCGCCGCGATCCATGGCGGGCCGGCGCTGAGCTTCATTCTCGGCGGGCTTGCGGCCTATGTCGTGTTCGGCTCTTTCGCCGACGTCGGGCGGCGCCTGTTCGCCCGCCCGACCGGGGGTGGGCTTTCCGCCGGCCTCGTGGCGCGCCGCTTCGCCGGCCTGCCGCGCGCGACGCTCGGGACCGCCTTCGCCCACGCCGGCATGGGCGTGACTCTTCTGGGCCTCGCCGCCACCGGCTGGGGCGTCGAGAAGGTGACCACGCTGCGCCCGGGCGAGACCGTCGAACTCGGGCCTTACCGCCTTGTGTTTCATGAGCTTTCGCGCCGCGAGGGGCCGAATTACTCCGAAATCGTCGGACCCGCCTCGATTTTCTCAGGCGACGCCAAGGTCGCCGAGATCGAGCCGTCGCTGCGCTCCTATCCGACGCGGCGGATGAACCGCACCGAGGCCGGCATCGCCACGCTGCGCCTCGGCCAGGTCTATATGAGCATCGGCGGAATCGAGGCCGACGGAAAGGCCGACGCGCGCATCTTCTGGAAGCCGCTCGTCACGCTGATCTGGGGCGGCGCCCTGATCACCGCCTTCGGCGGGGCGCTCTCGCTCAGCGACCGGCGCTACAGGATCGGCGCGGCGCGGCGCGCGAGCCTGCGCCCGCAGGCTGCGCCGGCGCCTGCGGAGTGATTCCGATGCGCCGCCTTTTCGCGCCGGCTTTCGTCGCGCTTCTCATCCTCGCGCCGCTTTCGGCGCGTGCGGTCGAGCCTGACGAGATTCTGGCCGACCGCACGCTCGAGGCGCGAGCCCGGGCCCTGTCGGCCGAACTGCGCTGCATGGTCTGCCAGAACGAATCGATCGACGAATCGCATGCGCCGCTTGCGCGCGACCTGCGGCTTCTGGTGCGCGAAAAGCTTCAGGCGGGCGACAGCGACGCGGCGATCCGCGACTATCTCGTGCGGCGCTACGGCGATTTCATCCTGCTCAGGCCGCCGCTGCGGGCGGGGACGCTCGCGCTCTGGGGGGCGCCGGCGGCGATCCTGCTGCTTGGCGGAGCCTTCGTCTTTCTGCATTTGCGCCGTCGCGCCGCCGTAACCGCCGCGCCGCCGCTCAGCGCCGCCGAGACGCAGGAGCTCCAGTCGCTGCTCGAGCGCGACGAGCGCGACCGGGCTTAAGGTTCGCCGCGGGCTTCGGCGCGCGGCAGGGCTTCGAGCGCCTCGGCTCCGGACACGATCCGGCCGCGCGGCCAGGCCCAGAAATCGCCATGCTGCGCCATGGCCGCGGCGAGCAGGCGGCGATAGTCGGCCTTGGCGATCTCGACCGCGCCGAGCGACTCAAGATGCGGCGTCACGAATTGCGCGTCGAGCAGCAGGAAGCGGCCCTGGCGCAGGCGCGCGACGAGATGGGCGAGCGCCACCTTCGAGGCGTCGGTCTTGCGGTGAAACATGCTTTCGCCGAAAAAGGCCGCGCCGAGATGCACGCCGTAAAGCCCGCCGACGAGCGCCCCCTCGAACCAGGCCTCGACCGTATGCACGCGGCCCTGGTCAAAAAGCTGGCGGTAGAGCCGGCGGATGCGGTCGTTGATCCAGGTCTTGTCGCGATCGGGGTAGGATCTGGCGCAGCCGTCGATCACCGCGTCGAAATCATGGTCGACGCGGACCTCGAAAAGGTCGGAGCGAATGGTCTTGCGCAGGCTGCGCGACAGTTTCAGGCCGTCGAGCGGGAAAATTCCGCGCTGCTCCGGATCGACCCAGAAGAGATTGGCGTCCTCGGCGCTCTCGGCCATGGGGAACAGGCCGATCGAATAGGCGCGCAGGAGAATGTCGGGCGTGATCTCGAACGGGTCGCGGGCTCGGGTCATGGGCGATCTTCGCGCTTGCTGCGGAGCCCCTGAAATGCGGGGCGCGTCGAGAATGCGCGCTCGCCCGCGCCGGCGCAATCGCCCGCGCCCCGAATGCGTGGGGCGGCGAGGTCTCATATTCCGCTTTCGTCGTCGCGAAAGCGTCCTATAAGGCGGTGCTTTCCTGATCCGGCCCGGGCCGGACGCGCCGCATCCGAGCCATGCTGTCAGCCGTCGTCCTCTATGAAGCCAGCGCCGCCGTCGACGTCGAGCCTGTCGAATGTCTGGTGCGCAGCCTCGCGTCTCTGGTCCGGGCGAATGTCGAAGGGCTGGTGCGCGACGTGCGCATCGCCGGGCCAAGAGGCGCGGGCCTCGACATCGTCGCGGACCACGCCGGCTGCGGCCTGATCGAGGCCGACGAGAAGACCGAGCGGATGCGCGCGGCGATCAGCGCGGCGCACGGCCCGCATCTGCTTCTGCTGCGCGCGGGCTTCGCGCCGCAGCAGGGCTTCATCGAGGAGGCGGGCGATTTCCTGCAGGTCGACCGCGCCGGGACGGCCTTTTTGCGCGCCGTGCCTGAGCGCCTGCTCGAGCGCCTGTTTCCGCGCGCCGCGCCGCTCGCCGGTCTGATCGCGCCGCGCGAGCGCTGCCTGCGCGCCCTGGCCGGCGATCTTTCGGCGCTCGCTGTGGCGGTCGCCCCCGCGATCACGCTGCGCACGCCGGCGCGACGCGTGGCCTGAGGGCGTGGAGCCGCCCGACGGCGTGCGAAATCAGCGCGCAAACGTGTTGCAGGCGTTGACGTCGCCGGTCTTGAGCCCCGTGTTCAGCCACTGCTCGCGCTGCTCGGCGGAGCCATGGGTGAAGGAATCCGGCACGACATAGCCTTGCGCCTCGCCCTGCAGGCGGTCGTCGCCGATCGCCTGCGCGGTGCGAATCGCCTTCTCGACGTCTCCCGGCTCAAGGATATTGTATTTTTTCTGCGCGTTGGCGGCCCATACGCCGGCCAGGCAGTCGGCCATCAGCTCGACCCTGACCGAAAGGGCGTTGGCCTGCGCCTTGCTGCCGGCGCGCGCCTGGGCCGCCTGAACCTTGGGCAGCACCCCGAGCAGATTCTGGATGTGGTGGCCGATTTCATGCGAGATCACATAGGCGTAGGCGAAATCGCCGCCGCCGCCGAGCTTGCGCTGCATGTCGCGGAAGAACGACGTGTCGAGATACACTTTCTGGTCGTTCGGGCAGTAGAACGGACCCATGGCGGCGCTCGCGCCGCCGCAGGCCGAGCGGGTCGAGCCGCTGTAAAGCACGAGCCGGGGCGGCCGGTAGCTCACGCCGGTCTGCTTCGGCAGCACGTCGGTCCAGACGTCCTCGTTCTGGGCGACGACGGCGGAGACGAATTTGCCGACCTCGTCGGACGGCGCCTTGGCCGGAGTCTGGGGTTCGCTCTGCGTCTGCCGGCCGCGCGTGGCCTGGTTGAACATTTCGGCGCCGCCGATGACGAGCCGCGGATCGATCCCGAACATCCAGCCGAGAAGGCCGAGCACCACGATGGCGCCAAGGCCGAGCCCGCCGCCGCCGCGCATGCCGGCGGACTGCGGGTCGCCGCGCCGGTCTTCGACGTTCGCCGACTGGCGGAAGTCTTCCCATCTCATGAAAGCGGCTCCGATTCGCGCAGGCCGAGGCCGGCACGTCCATTTCTTAACGCGAAACCGCGCCCGGACAAGAGACGCGCCCGGGCTATGGAGCGGATTCCGCGCGCAGGCGCTCCAGCTCGCGCACGAGCAGGCGCAGGTCGCGCCAGGCGAGCTTCTTGTCGGCGGGCCGGCGCAGGAGATAGGCGGGGTGCAGCATCGCCATCGCCCGTATCGGCCGGTCGCCGCATTGATAGTCGAGCCAGCGGCCCCTGACGCGGGTGATGCCTTCCTTGACGCCGAGCAGGGTCTGCGTCGAGGGCGCGCCGAGGCAGACAAGGACGCTCGGGCCGACGAGCTCGATCTGGCGCTGGATGAACGGCAGGCAGGCGGCCGTCTCAAGCGGCGAGGGGGTGCGGTTGCCGGGCGGGCGCCAGGGAACGACGTTGGCGATGTAGACGTCGGCGCGCGTGAGGCCGATCGCGCCGAGCATGCGGTTCAGGAGCTTGCCGGCGCGCCCCACGAAGGGGAGGCCCTGCCGGTCTTCGTCGGCGCCGGGCGCCTCGCCGACGAACATCGCCCGCGCGCCGGCCTCGCCGTCGCCGAACACGAGCCGCGTGGCGGTCGTCTTGAGCGCGCAGCCGTCGAATCGTTCGAGCGCGGCGCGCAGCTCTTCGAGCGTATTCGCCTCGGCCGCGGCGGAGGCGGCGTCGCGCTCGAGCGCGTCGATCGACGGCGAAGGCGCGCTGCGGGCGGGCGGCGGCGGTTCGGGTTCGGGGCGGGGACGCGGCGCGGCCGGCGGCGCGACGGGCGGGCTCTTCGCCTCGGCGAGATAGTCGCGCGGGAGGTCGCCGACGGCGATGTCGACGCCCATGTCGGCGTACCAGCGCAAAAGGGCGATCAGACTGTCCGACACGGCTCCAGCGCGGCGTTCGAGGCCGGGCCTCGCGCCCGACGCCTGAGATATAAGCGCTCGCGGGCGCGGTCGCGACCGTCTTTGCGGCGCGGGCTACTCACGCGGCGCGGCGGCGCGGGCGAGCCGGTCGTTGATCGCCTCGCCAAGCCCCTTGCGCGGGATCGGCGCGACGGCGATCGCGGCCGGCCCCGCCGCGTCGAGCCGGCGCAGAAACGAAAACAGATTGGCGGCGGCTTCCGCAAGGTCGCCGCGCGGCGAGAGGTCGAGCACGCGGGCGCCCGGCGCGAAGCGTCCGCCGAAGTCGAGCCCCGCCTCCCGCGCTTCGAGGCTTTGCGCGTCGAGCCGCACCGCCGCGCGCGGCGCGTAATGGGAGGCGAGCAGGCCCGGCGCGAGGATGTCTCCGGGCTTCGCCGCCCCGGCGAGGCGTTCGCCCAGCGCCTGCTCAAGCGCCTCGCGGGCGAGGCCGCCCGGGCGCAGCAGGCGCGGCGGGCCGTCGAGGCAGGCGAGGATGGTCGATTCGACGCCCACGGCGCAGGGGCCGGCGTCGAGAATCAGGGACACGGCGGCGCCAAGGTCTTCGCGCGCATGGGCCGCCGTCACCGGGCTCACCCTGCCCGAACGGTTGGCCGAAGGGGCCGCGAGCGGACGGCCCGCCGCGCGGATGAGGGAGAGGGCGCAGGGGTGGGCCGGGACGCGAAGCGCGAGCGTGTCGCGGCCGGCGCGGGCGCCGCCGCAGACGCGGCCTGTCGGCGCCATGGGCACGACGAGCGTCAGCGGCCCCGGCCAGAATCGTTCGGCGAGGCGCAGCGCCGCCGGCGAGAACAGGCCCTCGGCCTGTGCGTCGTCGAGGCTCGCCACATGGGCGATCAGCGGATTGTGCGACGGGCGGCCCTTGGCGGCGTAGATCGCGGCGACGGCGGCCTCGGAGGTCGCGTCGGCGCCGAGGCCATAGACCGTCTCGGTCGGGAAGGCGACGAGCCGGCCCTCCTGCAACAGCCGCGCGGCCGCGGCGATCGCGCCCGGGTCGTCGGCGCGCCGCGGCGCGGGCCCTTCGGCGCTCATTTCGCCATCACTTCGACGTCGCGGTCGATCGCCGATTCGACCTTGAAATTGGTCTGGAACACGTTGTCGTCATGGCGCGCGATGGCGACATATTCGCCTTCGGCCAGCACGATCGAGGGGAAGGCCCCGATCATCTCGCGGATCACGTCGCCGCCCGGCGTCAGAATGGTGAAGGAGGTGTTGGCGAGCGCCTCGCCCGAGGGCCCGCTGACGAGCTTCAGCGTCATGGTCGCGGCGCGATGGCGCAGCGAGGCGTCGATAAGCTTGCCCGCCTGCACCCGCAGATCGGCGTTGACGACCGAATTGGTGGTCGCGGACGAGCCGTTGGCCTGCGGGTCGAGCATGGTCGACACCACATGGTAGTCGCCCTCCGGCAGGCCGATGGTCTGGCCGGATTTGATGGTGGCCACGAGCTTGGCTTCGGAATTGTTCTTTTCGGGCACGAAGACGGCGATCTGCGTCTTGGCCGCCGGCAGGACGACGTCGCCGACGAGGGGCGTGACCTTGAGCGCGCCCGCGTTCAGCACGATCCGCTCGCTGACGCCGCGTCCCGCGACCGTCACCCGCTTCGTCGCCCCGGCGAGGCCGAAGGCGGCATGGATGATGTAGGAGCCGTCCGGGAGGGTGAGCGCGGCGATGGCGTCGGAGCTTTCGGCGACGAGCCTGTTCGTGCCGTCGAGCTCGCTTTTCTCGCTGAAGACGCGCCAGCGCACGCCCGAGCGCAGCGGCTTCGGGTCCGCCGCGGAGAGCACGGCCGTCAGGTGCAGGATCGAGCCCGCCGCCGGCGGCTCGGCCGGGGCGTCATGCGACGTCGGGCCTGGAAAGTTCAGCGGCGGAAGGACGGCGGGCGCGACCTGGTCTGCGGGCGAAGGCGCGGTCTGCGCCCGCGCGGGCGCGGCGGCGGCGAAGAGCGCGCCGAGAAGGAGAAGGGTCGCCGCGACGGCGCGCGCTCCGGTCCCGGGTCTAGTCATGGCGCTGCGAAATCGAGGCGACGGCGGCCGACAGATTGGCGATGGAGAAGGGCCGGAACGCGAACTCCACCTTGTGGCGGCCGGCCGGAACCTCGACGCCGCGGAACAGGATGTTGGTCTTGAGGATCGGGCGCGGCTCGCCGTCGACCCGCGCCTCCCAGCCGGGATAATAGATGTCGTGCAGGACCACGACTCCCGCTTCGTCGGCGACGACGTCGAGCGTCACCGCATTGTCCGAGGCCGAGACGATCGTGACGCGGCTGTTCGTCGCCGGGACGTCATGCGTGTCGCCGCGTTCGACGACGGCGTGCTTGACGAGCGGCAGGCTCGATTCGTCGACCAGCGCTTCGCGCGTCCAGTCGAACGCCGGAAGCTCGCCTTCCTCGAGGGCGAGGGCGGCGTCGGCCGGGCGCAGCCGCGAGGCGAAATAGGCGCGCGGCGCGGCGTCGCGCAGCCGGTAGACATAGACGTGCTGCGCCGAATAGATCAGCGTCGCCTTGGGGCGCGGCACATGGCGGGGAAGCCTGGAGAGCGGCCGGTCGAGCACCAGATATTCGAGCCCGAGCAGGGAGGCGAGCCGGCAATTGTAGCCGCGGAACGTGCCGGGAAAATGACGGAGATTGGGGTCGCCGGCGTTGTCGCCGGGGCCGACCGCACGCTCATAATCTTCGATGCGCAGCGGATTGTAGCCGATGGTGTTCTCGAGCTTGAGCATCATCGAGGCGTTCTGCCATGGCCCCGGCAGGCCGAGAATTTCGACGCGCGGCCGGTCGCCCTGCCGCACCCGGGCCGCGATTTCGCGGCGCAGCGCCGCGACCGCTCCGGCCTCGGCCGGGGTCATCTGGGCGTAGACGCTGTAACGGCTCTCGGGCTCGGCGTTGAGCGGGGAGGCGGCGTTGCGCCACAGGATCTCGCCGGCGCCGAGGGCGACGAAGAGGCAGGCGCAAAGCGCGCGCCGGCGCGGCGCGCGCAGGACGACGAGCAGCCCTGCCGCGAGCGCGGCGACGGCGAGGGCGACGCCAAGCTGCTCCAGCGAAAGCAGGAAACGCCCCTCGCGCCATGAGAAGCGAAGTCCGGCGACGAGGATCGCGGCGACGGCGAGCGCGGTCGCGCCGGCCGAAAGGCGCGCAAGCCGCGACGACGCGACGCGAGGGAGCCCGAACAGTTCGAAGCGGTGCAGCAGATAGCCGGCGCCGAAGGCGAGCGCGATGTTGAGGATGAAGGTCGCGTCGGCCGGGCGTCGATAGAGCGACACGCCGGGAAGGGAGTCGAAGGCGAGCGCGAAGAAGGGCGTGTAGCGGCCGAAGCCGTAGAGCAGGGCGAGGCCGGCGAGGATCAGGAAGAAGCGCCCGCCGCGCTCGCCGAGCCGGCCCGCGCCGAGCCCGTGCCACAGGATGAGCACGACCGGAAAGGTGCCGATGAAGAGATAGTCGATCGCGCGGTCGGTCCAGTCGGCCCTGGCCATGGTGTCGTAGGCCGGGCCCCAGTAATCGTTGAGCCGGTCGATCGAGCCGAAGAAATTGGGGGCGATGAGGGTCGTCAGGTTGACCGGGGCCAGCGAGCCCGCCGCCGCGACGCCGAAGGCGATGCCGGGCCGGTTCGATTCGTCGAGGAATTGCAGGGTGAGCAGCGCCGGGCCGGCCAGAATGGCGAGGATCGTCGCGCCGGCGAGGATGAAAACGCCGGCGCGCCAGCGCAGGAAGGCGACCGGCGCGCCCGAAGACACGGCCGCGTAGACGACCCGGCCGGCGAGCGTCATGACCATGAGGAAGGCGACCTGGTCGCGGCCGAGCGTCATCAGGCCGGACGCCAGCCCGAACAGCAGGGCGAGCCCGATCGTGCGCCGCTCCATCAGCGCGTCGAGCGCCCAGAGCGCCGCCGGGAAGAAGGCGTAGGAGATGATCATGCCGGTGTGCTGCAGCCGCGCCGAGGCCGCGCCGCCGAGCATGTAGACGATCGCGGCGAGAACGGCGCCGGCGGGACGCCAGCGCCAGCGGCGGCAGAGGCCGACCACGCAGGCGCCGCCGAAGGCGAGATGCGCGAGGATCACGGCGTCGAACACGCGCATCGAGGCGTTCGGCGCGATGAAGGCGAACAGCGTCATGGTCGGCGTGAACAGCAGCGACTGCGGATCGGCGACCGAAGGATGGCCGGCGAAATGATAGGGGTTCCACAGCGGCGCCTCGCCGCGGCTCAGCGCGTCCCCGAGGAAGCGGAACATGGGATAGAAGTGATTCTTCGAATCCCACGGCACGACCGCGTCGGCCGCGGCCCACATCAGGAAGGCGGCGACGCAGAAGCCGATCGTCGCGGCGAGCGCGAGCGCGGTTTCGAGCGGCGTCCAGTCCGGCGCGGACGGATGCGAAGGCGCGGACATCGAGCCGTCGGCGGGCGATCCGGCGGTCATGGCGGCGGCGGGCGACGGGGCGGTCGACATGGGGGGCGGCTGCATCCTTGGGGGCCTGCGCTTCAAATGGACGCCGAGGCTCAGGCTTTGCGCAGATTGGCGATCATCGCGGCGTTTTCATGAAGCGCCTTGCGTCCGCGCCGCCACGGGTTGGCGAACGCCTCGGCAAGAGATATCAGCATGACACGCTGAAGCTTGGCCCGAAAAGCGGCCCGCGCGTCCGATGTTGTCCTAGGCCCGAAGCGATGAACCTCTCATGAACGCGACCATTGAAATGCTCAAGGCCCGGCGATCAGCCCCTGCGGCGACGCTGCAGGGGCCAGGCCCCACCGAGGCCGAGATCGACACCCTGCTTCAGATCGCCGCCCGCGTCCCGGATCATGGCAAGCTCGCGCCCTGGCGCTTCATCGTCTTTTCGGGCGAGGGCCGCGAACGGGCGGGCGAGGCCCTGGCGAACGTCTATCGGGCCGCCCATCCCGACGCCGACGAAAAGAAGATCGCTTTTGAGAAAACGCGGCTTTCTCTGGCGCCGCTGGTCGTCGCCGTGGTCTCGCGCGCCGCGCCGCATGTGAAAATTCCCGAGTGGGAGCAGGAGCTTTCGGCCGGCGCCGCATGCATGAACCTCGTCGTCGCGGCGAACGCGCTCGGCTACGCCAGCGCCTGGCTCACCGAATGGTGCGCCTATGACCGCGCGGCGCTCGACGCGCTCGGCGTCGGCCCGCAGGAAAAGATCGCCGGCTTCATCCACATCGGCCGCAACGACCAGCCGCGCGAGGATCGCGCGCGCCCCGCTCTTTCCGACATCGTCACGCGCTTCTGAAACGACCGGGGCCCATCATGCGGATCAACGCCGATTTCTCTCAACGCGTCGTGGTCCGTCCGGGCGACGCCGACTGGACCGCTTCGCCCCAGCCCGGCGTCGCGCGGCTGCAGCTCGACCGCGTCGGCGCCGAAGTCGCGCGCGCGACGAGCCTCGTGCGCTTCGACCCCGGCGCGACGTTTCCGCATCATGTCCACGGCGGGGGCGAGGAGATTTTCGTCGTCGAGGGGAGTTTCGAGGATTCGGCGGGCCTGCATCGGCGCGGCGCCTATCTGCGCGACCCGCGCGGCTCGGCGCATCAGCCGCGCAGCGAGGAAGGCTGCCTTCTGTTCGTCAAGCTCTGGCAGTTTGCGCCGGACGACGCCGCGCGCGTCGAGATCGACACGGCCTCGGCCGAATGGCGCTGCGCGCCCGAAGGCTTTTCGATCCAGCCGCTCCATGCGTTCGCGGGGGTGACGACCTTTCTGGTGAGGCTCAATCCGGGCGCGGTGCTGACGCGCATGATCCATCCGCAGGGCGAGGAGATGCTCGTCCTGTCGGGCGACTGTTTCGACGCGCATGACGATTATCCGGCGCTGTGCTGGGTCCGCGACCCCGGCGGCCATGCGCAGGCCCTGTCCTCGAAGGCCGGCTGCGAGCTTCTCGTCAAGACCGGCCATGTCGCCGGCGCCGAGGCCGAAGCGGCGCGACTGCCCGGCTGATCACCCGGCCGCCGCCTTGTCCCGCTCCGGCGGCGCGAAGCCGACGGCCGGCGCGCCGACGATCTCGATCTGCTGCGGGCCCGCCGCCGGCCCGTCAAAGAACTTGCGCGCCTTGAACTCCTTGAAGATCGCGAAATGCAGGTCGCTCCGCACGCGGGCGAGCGTCTCGACGTCGGCGACGAAGGCCGCGAGCTCGAAATTGAGCGCCGCGCCGCTCATGCCGGTGAAAAAGATCTGCGGCGCGGGGATGCGCAGCACGCGGTCGTCGTCCCGCGCGATCGAGAACAGCGTCTCGCGCACCGCCTCGGGGTCGGCCGAGCCGTTGACCGCCACGGCGATCACCGCGCGGCCGGTGCGGTCGTTGCGCACCATGTTTTTCACGACGCCCGAGATCAGGCTCGAATTGGGGATGATGACCTGCGCCCGGTCGACGGTTTCGATCTCGGTGGAGCGTACGTTGATGCGGCGCACGAAGCCCTGGTCGCCGCCGACGACGATCCAGTCGCCGACGCGCACGGCGCGCTCCCAGAGCAGAATCAGCCCCGAGACGAAATTGTTGACGATCGACTGCAGGCCGAAGCCGATGCCGACCGAAAGCGCGCCGGCGACGATGGCGAGGCGCTCGAAGCTGAGCCCGAGATAGCCGAGCGAAAGGCCGATGGCGAGGAGGAAGCCGATATAGCCGACGCTGGTGACGATGGAGTTGCGCAGGCCGGCGTCGAGCCTGGTCTGCGGCAGGAGCTTCGTCTCCAGCCACCGCCTGAAGGCGTGGACGATCGAATAGACGAGCGCCAGCACGCCGAGCGCGCCGCAGATCGAGGCCGGCGAGATGGTGACGTCGGCGATGGTGAAGCCGAAGAAGGCGTTGCGCAGGTCGAGCGGCACGTCGGCCGACTGCAGGCCCCAGGGCGCGAGAATGGCCACGACCGCGACGATGAGCAGGATGACCCGCAACACGCCGGACAGGATGACTCCAAGAAGCTCGAGCGAATCGCGGCGCAGGCCGATGCGCGTGACGAGAAACGCGCCGACGCGCGCTTCCGGCGTGAAGCCCGCAAGAGCGCTTTCCTCGACCAGCGCGTTGAACAGGACATAGACCGCGACCACGCCTGCGATCCACAGCACCTGGTCAAGGAAGAAGCTCGCGAAGGTCGGATAGCCGACGAACACCGCGACGACGATCACGAAGGAGGCGAACAGCGCCGCCGCGCGCAGGATCACGAACCAGTTGACGCCGCGCGCGCCCGGCGCGCGGTCCGCCGAGTCGGCGCCGATGCGCCACAGGCCGCTGCCGAGCGCCAGCGCCCCGACGAGCGCGCCGACGCCACGCGTCGCGACCGAAAAGGCGAGCGAAGCGTCGACGGCGTCGTTCAGGGCTTCGAGGATGCGCGTCGCGGCCATGATCGCCGCGACCGTGACCGTGACGCTGACGAGCCGCGCCGCCGCCGCGTCGCCGACGCGCGACAGGCGCCAGCCGGGGCGCGAGGGCGCGAACAGGCCGCGTGAAAGGCCCGCCGCCGCCGCCACGCGCGCGACGCCGGCGACAAGCGCCGCGAACACGATATGGACGCGGTAGCTCGTCAGATTGGCGGCGTCGAGCGCGAACACGATCAGATAGGTGAGGGCGGTCGGCGGGACGGCGATGAGCAGCGCGATCCACCAGGCGCCGAACGCCTTGCGCAGGCGCGTCGGCTTCTCCTCGGTCCTGCGCGCGAGGACGCGCCGCGCATAATGCACGAGCGGGACATAGGCGAGGAACACGGCCGGGATGCACAGCCAGAAGGCCGCGCGCCGCCAGCCGTCGAAGCGGGCGTTGATCCGCGCGATCCAGTCCGCGAACAGGGCGCCCGTCGCGCGCAGATTGTCGAGGCTTTCGGACGGCGTGTCGCGCCACAGCGTGGGGTCGACGATGCTCGCCGAGCGCTGGAACAGCGAGCGCGCGAACAGCGCGCGCCGTTTGGCGGCGACGCTGGTCTTGATCTGGTCGACGCGCACGGCGAGCAGCTTGGCGCGCTTGACGATCTCGTCGGCGTTCGCGAAGCTCTGCTGCAGGTTGGCGCGCTCGTCCGCGACCGCCTGGCTTTCGGGCGGCGCCTTGGCGTCGGGCGCGGGGCCGAGCTGGTCGAGCCGGGCCTTCAATTCGGCGAGCCTCGGCGTGATCTTTTCCGTGATCGTCGTGAGTTCGGCGGCGACGGGCGTGGCGGCGTCGCGCAGCCCCACAAGGCTCACGTCGCTGAGGTGCGGACGCTCCAGCCCCTTTTCGATCTCGGTGAGCGTGTCGTTCGCCTTGTCGAGGGCTGCGCCCGACTGGACGAATTCGGGCGGCGCGACGACGGGCTTGGCCGGCGCTGCGGGGGCTGGCGCTGCGGGCGCGGCCGGCGCCTGCTGGGCGCGCGCCGGGCCGGCGGCGATCGGGCCTGTGAGGGACAGACAGATCAGGGCGGCGAGACGGAGGAAGGATTTCGCCAAGTCCGGTCCTTTCGGCGTCTGGTGGGCGCGTCGTCGCGACGAAGGACGGCTGATACCGCATCGAGGCGGCCTTTTGACCTCCGGCGCAGCGCGCGAAGGCTCACTTTGTTTTTATGGGCGGGGGATAAAGGTGCGCGCCGCCGCGGAAATCCGTGACCAGATAGGCGCCCGGCGCCTCCCGCTTTTCAATGAAGCCCGGTCCGATCGGGGCCTTGCCGGCTCCTCCCGGGATGTCGAGCATGTAGGTCGGCTGGCACAGGCCGGAAAGCCTGCCGCGCAAGTCGCGCATGAGCGCCTGGCCGCGTTCTATTTCGACCCGGAAATGCGACACGCCCGGCGCAAGGTCGAGGTGGTGCAGATAATAAGGCTTCACCCCGGTTTCCACGAAGCCGCGCATCAGCGCGGCGAGCGTCTCGGCGTCGTCGTTGACCCCGGCGAGCAGCACGCTCTGGCTCACGAGCGTCACGCCGGCGCGCGCCAGCCTGGCGCAGGCGGCGCGCGCCGGCGGCGTCAGTTCCCGCGGGTGGTTGGCGTGCAGCGCCAGGTAGACCGTCTTGCCCGAGCCTTGCAGCGCGGCGACCATCTCCGCGTCGATCGCGGCCGGGTCGGCGCAGGGGACGCGCGTGTGCAGCCGGACGATTTTGACATGCTCGATCCGGCCGAGGCGCTCCATCACGGCGCGCAGGCGTCGTGGCGAAAGCGCCAGCGGGTCGCCTCCGGTCAGGATCACCTCCCAGATTGCGGGCTCGGAGGCGAGATAGGCGAAGGCGGCGTCGAGCGCCGCGGGCCCGAGCAGCGCCGCCTCGCCGACCCCGACGCTCTCGCGCCGGAAGCAGAAGCGGCAATAGACCTTGCACACCGACGCCAGCTTGAGCAGCGCGCGGTCGGGGTAGCGGCGCACCACGCCTTCGACCGGGCTGAAGGCGTCGTCGCCGATCGGATCGTCGAGGTCTTCGGCGCGGCGGTCGAGCTCGGCGACGTCGGGGACGAACTGCCGCGCGATGGGGTCGGCCGGATCCTGCGGGTCGATCAGACGCGCGAGCGCCGGGGTCAGGCCCACGGCGTAGCGCTGCGCGACGCGGGCGAGGTCGTCGCGTTTTTCGGGCGGCGCGAGGCCCGCCGCGGCGATGTCCTCGGCGCGCAGCATGATCGCCGGTCCGCTCATGCGCCGCCGGCCTTCGGGTCGAGCGGCGTCCAGATCACCTGTTCGATGCGCTCCGCGCCGGTCGCGAGCATCGCGAGCCGGTCGAAGCCGAGCGCGATTCCGCTCGAAGGCGGCATGAGGGCGAGGGCGTCGAGAAAGTCTTCGTCGACCGGATAGGCGTCGCCGTACACGCGGGCGCGTTCCTCCATTTCCTGCGCGAAGCGGCGGCGCTGCTCGACGGGATCGGTCAGTTCGCCGAAGCCGTTGGCGAGCTCGACGCCGCAGGCGTAGAGCTCGAAGCGCTCGGCGAGCCGCGCGTCGGCGTCCTGAAGTCGGGCGAGGGCGGCCTCGCAGGCGGGATAATCCATCAGCACCGTCAGCCGGCCATGTCCGAGATGCGGCTCGACGCGCGCCGACAGGATCTTGCTGAAGAGGTCCGACCAGCTGTCGTCTTCGGCGACCCGAACGCCGGTCCTTGCGGCCTGCGCCGCGAGCGCGTCGCGGTCGGGCCGCAGGCCCTCGAACGTGGCGAGAACATCGACGCCCGCATGTCGCTCGAACGCCTCGGCGACGCCGAGAAGCTCGAAATCCGCGAAGGGGTCGGCGCTCGCCGCGCCATGGACGAAAAGATCGGTCCCCGCCGCCCGCGCCAGATCGCCGACGAGCCCCGCGCAATCCTCGATGAGGCGCTGGTAGGGCTCATGCGCGCGATACCATTCGATGAGCGAGAATTCGGGATGGTGCAGCCGTCCCCGCTCGGCGTTGCGGAACACGTGGCCGAAATAGAAGATCCGCTCCTCGCCGGCGGCGAGCAGCTTCTTCATCGCGAATTCGGGCGAGGAATGAAGATAAAGCGGCGCGCGCGGGCCCGCGAGCGGCTCGAAGGCGGTGGCGAAGGCCGCGATATGCGCCTCATTGCCCGGCGAAACCTGCAACGCCGCGGCGTCGACTTCGACAAAGCGCTGGGCGCCGAAGAAGGCGCGCGCCGCCGCGGCCATGCGCGATCGCGCCTTCAGAAACGGGCGCCGGTCGGCGTGGACGTCGGGCCGCCACCAGCGCGGGGGAGCCTCGCTCATGCTATTTCGCTTGAAAAGAGTCCGGGAACATGGCTAGCGATACTCCGCAAGCAGGAAGGCCGGCCGGCTTTTCTTCAGTTCGCCTGCCCGCGCGCCGGGATGGGCGCTCCGACGAAAATCTGACCGGCTTCGAAAGCCGCCGAACATCCGGGCGCCGCCACGCGGCGCGCCGGATTTCGGCGCTCCGTCGCGTCTTATTAAAGGAAACCTCGTGAAAGTCATCGCCAGCTCCATCCGCAAGGGCAACATCATCGAGAAGGAGGACGGCCAGCTTTACGTCGTGCTGACCGCCGAAAGCTTCCACCCCGGCAAAGGCACGCCGACGACGCAGATCGACATGCGCCGCCTGTCCGACGGCGTCAAGACGACCGACCGTTACAAGACGACGGAGCAGGTCGAGCGCGCCTATGTCGAGGACCAGAACTTCAGCTTCCTCTACCAGGACTCCGACGGCCACACCTTCATGAACGCCGAAACCTACGACCAGGTCGTCGTGCCGGCCGACGTGATCGGCGACCAGTCGATCTATCTGCAGGAAGGCATGACCTGCGTGCTGTCGATCTTCAACGGCGTCGCCGTCGGAATCCAGCTTCCGGCGCGGGTGACGCTCGAGGTCGTCGAGACCGAACCGGCGATGAAGGGCCAGACGGCGTCCTCGTCCTACAAGCCGGCGAAGCTCTCGAACGGCGCGCGGGCCATGGTGCCGCCGCATATCTCGGCCGGCACGCGCATCGTCGTCCAGACCGAGGACGGGTCCTACGTCGAGCGGGCGAAGGACTGAGCCCTCGCCCGTTCCGGCGGGCGGGTCGGAAAACAGGAAGGCCGCCCCTGAGGCGGCCTCTTTATCTTTCATTTCGCACATGTGGCGGATCGGACGCGGCCGCGCGCTCTGGGGCGTCGCCGCTTTGCGCGACGCGGCGCCTCAGCCGAGCTTCTCTCCGATCTGGCGCAGCAGCGCGTCGAACCGGTCCTGCGTGACGTCGTCGCCGGCCGGAAGGTCGAAAACGCGCCGCAACCGGCCGCCGAACTGGGCCGCGAGATGCCCGCCGGACGCGCGCGGAGCGACCGGCCTTTCAAAGCTGCCCGAAAAGCGCTCGACGCCCGCGCCAAGAAAGCTTCCATGATCGACAAGCTTATTCATTTCAAGCGCTTCTCTGCTGCTTGTTAACTTTTGACGCATGACTTTGACCAAACTGCGGTCGGAAGCAGGCGAGATGCGGCCATCCGCTCGAAAGCGCTCCGCGGCCACAACGATTCTCCCCCGCGATCGTTCCCGGCCTTGTCTTGCCGAACGTGCCCCTTCGACCTTGCGTCGGGCTGGGCGACGCCCGGGCGACGATCGCCGCCGCGCAGAGCCATAACAGTCGGCGAATTGATTTAGTTGCATCGCACAATATTAATTTCGCATTAAGCTGCGCCGCTCGCGCCGCGAATGATCCGCGGCATGCTTTACAAGTCGTAAACGCGTTGCATAAAGCTCTCCGCCAAAGCGGGGCGCCGCGCCGCATGGCGGCGCGTTTCGCGGCGTCGCCCCAAGAGGCGCGCCCCAGGAGGCGCCTTACGAGTCGCCCAAGGAGAAGCCATGGCGGTCGACGAAAGCGAAAACGCCGCGGGGCGAGGCTGCGTCATCGTCGGCGCGGGGCAGGCCGGCGCGGAGGCCGCGATCCTGCTGCGCCAGCAGAAATACGGCGGCCGCATCATCCTCCTCGGCGAGGAAAGCTCGCCGCCCTATCTGCGCCCGCCGCTCTCCAAAGCCTATCTCTCGGGCGAGATCGGCGCTGAAGCCCTGATCTTCAAGGCCTCCACGGCCTATGAGAAAGCCGACGTCGAGCTGCGTCTTTCGACCCGCGTCGACCGCATCGACCGGCCGGCGAAGCGGGTCGTTCTCCAGTCGGGCGAGACGCTCGCCTATGACACGCTCATTCTGGCGACGGGCGGACGGGCGCGCCGGCTCGCCGCTCCCGGCGCCGGGCTCGACGGCGTGTTCTCTCTGCGCGCCATCGCGGACGTCGAACGGCTGAAGCCGGAGCTTGCGGCGGGCCGCAGGCTCGTCATCGTCGGCGGCGGCTATGTCGGCCTTGAAATCGCGGCCGTCGCCGTGAAGAAGGGCTTGAGGACCCTGGTGCTCGAAGCCGCGCCGCGTGCGCTTGCGCGGGTCACGGCGCCCGAGGTCTCGCGCTTCTACGAGGCGTTTCATCGCAAGGCCGGGGTCGAGATCAGGACCGGGGTCGGCGTGAGCGGCTTCGCCGAGGGCGCGACGCCGGGCCGTGTCGGCTTCGTCCTGACCGGAGACGGCGGCAGGGTCGAGGCCGACGTCGTCCTCGTCGGCGTCGGCCTCGTCCCCAATGACGAGCTCGCCGCGGCGGCGGGCCTTGAGGTCGACCGCGGCGTTCTCGTCGACGGGTCGTGCCGCACCTCCGACCCGGACATTTTCGCCATAGGCGATTGCGCGGTCCATCGCCGCCATGGCTTCCTCGAGCGCGCCGTGAGGCTCGAATCCGTGCCGAACGCGCTCGAAACGGCGCGAATCGCGGCGAGCGTCATCGCCGGGCGGCCCGCGCCGGCGGCGACCGCGCCCTGGTTCTGGTCCGACCAGTACGACCTGAAGCTTCAGATGGCCGGCCTGTCGGAAGGCTATGACGAGCTTGTCGTGCGCGGCTCGATGGAGGACGCGTCCTTCACCGCCTTCTATCTCAAGGACGGGCGGGTCATCGCCGCCGACGCCGTCAACCGGCCGGGCGACTTCATGGCGGCGAAGCGCCTGATCGCCGAGCGCGTCAGGGCGAAGGCGGCCGATCTCGCCGACGAAGCGGTTTCCCTCAAGAGCCTGCTGGCGGCTTCGGGCGGCTGAAGTCCCGGCCTGCATGCGCGCGCCGCGCGGCCGGCCAATGGAGACGTCGATGGATTTTCATTCGATCTATGCGCATGGCTTCATGCGCGCCGCGGCCTGCGTTCCCGTCGCCGCGATCGCCGATCCGCCGCGCAACGCCGCGGCGATTCTCGAGCTGGCGCAGGCGTGCCACGAGCAGGCGGCGGCCCTCGCGGTCTTCCCCGAGCTCGCGCTTTCGGCCTACGCCATCGAAGACCTGCTTTTGCAGGACACGCTGCTCGACGCCGTGGCGAGCGCGGCCGAAAGCCTCGTCGCGGCTTCGGCCGATCTCATGCCCGTCCTCGTCGTCGGCGCGCCGCTGCGGCATGGCGCGCGCGTCTATAATTGCGCGCTCGTCATTCATCGCGGCCGCCTGCTCGGCGCCGTGCCGAAATCCTTCCTGCCGAACTATCGGGAGTTTTACGAAAAGCGCCATTTCGCCTCGGGCGAAGGCGTCAGGGGAGAAACGATCCGCGTCGGCCGGCTCGAAGCGCCGTTCGGGGTCGACCTGCTGTTTCCGGCCGAAGACGTCGAGGGCTTCGTCCTCGGGGTCGAAATCTGCGAGGACATGTGGGTTCCGGTCACGCCCGCCGCCACGGCGGCGCTCGCCGGCGCGAGCGTGATCGCCAATCTGTCGGGCAGCCCGATCACCATCGGGCGCGCGGCGACCCGCGGGCTTTTGTGCCGCTCGACCTCGGCGCGCTGCCTTTGCGCCTATGTCTTCGCGGCCGCAGGAGCCGGCGAATCGACGACCGACCTCGCCTGGGACGGACAGACCTCGATCCATGAGAACGGCGTCCTTCTGGCGGAGGGGCCGCGCTTCAGCCGGCGGGCGGAGATCACTTTCGCGGACGTCGACCTCGACCTCCTGCGCAAGGAGCGCGCCGGCGCCGGCAGCTTCGACGACAACCGCAGGGCCGCGCCCGACGCGAACAGGTTTCGCCGGATTGCGTTCCGGCTCGGCCCGCCCGGGGGCGACGTCGGGTTCATGCGCGTCGTCGAGCGGTTTCCCTTCGTGCCGGCCGACCCCGCCCGTCTCGCGCTCGACTGTTTCGAGGGCTACAACATCCAGGTGGCGGGCCTCGCGCAGCGGCTGAAGGCGATCCATGCCGACAAAATCGTCATCGGCGTTTCGGGCGGACTCGATTCGACCCATGCGCTGATCGTCGCGGCGAAAGCGTTCGACCTCATCGGCCTGCCGCGGACGAACATCCTCGCCTACACCATGCCGGGCTTCGCCACCTCCGACGAAACCAAGGCCAACGCGATCGCCCTGATGCGCTCGCTCGAAGTCTCGTGGAGCGAGCTCGACATCCGCCCGGCGGCGCGCCAGATGCTCGCCGACCTCGGCCACCCGTTCGCGCACGGGGCGCCCGTCTATGACGTGACCTTCGAGAACGTGCAGGCGGGGCTGCGCACGGATTATCTGTTCCGCCTCGCCAATCAGAACGGGGCCATCGTGCTCGGCACCGGCGATCTGTCCGAGCTGGCGCTCGGCTGGTGCACCTATGGCGTCGGCGATCAGATGTCGCATTACAACGTCAACGCCGGCGTGCCGAAGACGCTGATCCAGCACCTGATCCGCTGGGTCGTCAGCTCAGGCCAGTTCGACGCGAGCGTCGGAAAGACGCTCGCCGCCATTCTGGAGACAGAGATCTCGCCCGAACTCGTCCCGGTGGAGGCCGGCGAGACGCCGCAAAGCACGGAGGCCCGCGTCGGGCCTTATGAACTTCAGGACTTCAATCTTTTCTACACGCTGCGCTACGGATTTCGGCCCTCGAAGATTGCCTTTCTCTCGTGGCGCGCATGGAGCGATCCCGCGAGCGGGGCGTGGCCGCCGGGATTTCCGGCGGACCGGCGAAGGGCCTACGACCTTGCGACCGTCCGGCGCTGGCTGGAGGCGTTCCTGCGGCGCTTCTTCGGCTTCGCGCAGTTCAAGCGCTCGGCCCTGCCGAACGGGCCCAAGGTGTCGGCCGGAGGCTCCCTGTCTCCGCGCGGCGACTGGCGCGCGCCGTCCGACGGCGCGCCCGACGTCTGGATCGAGGAGCTCGACCGGAACGTGCCGCCCGCGTGAGTGGCGCGCCATGCCAAGGCCGGCCGCGCCGTCAGGGGAAGAAGCGCCTGAGGGCGGCCGGGAGGTCGTCCTCGACCGCGTCGGGCGCGGCAGAAAGTCTCGTTTCTTCGCCCGGGCGATATTTGCCGGTGCGAACGAGCACGCCCCTGAGCCCGGCGGCCATGGCCCCGGCGACGTCGGATTCGGCGTCGTCGCCGATCATCACGACGTCCCCGGGCTCAAGACCCATGCTGCGCGCGGCGGCGTGGAAGATCGCCGGCGAGGGCTTGCCGAGGGGGATCGCCTCGCGCCGGGCGGCGTGTTCGAGCGCGACCACGAAAGGCCCCGCGTCGAGGCTGAGTTCGCCGTCGGCGTCCTGAAAGTTGCGGTTTTTCGCCAGCGCGTAAAATTCCGCGCCATGAACGAGCGCGCGATAGGCGCGGTTGAGCCGCTCATAGGTGAAATGCGCCCCGGCGTCGCCGATCACGACGGCCGGGGCGTCGCCGCAGGCGAGATCCCGGAAATCCTCTTCGAGGTCAGGATGAATGACAAGGAGCGGCTTCAGCCCGCGCCCGGCGATCAGCGCGGCGGCCACCGCGGCGGGCGTGAAGACGTCGCCGTCGCCCGCGTCGACGCCGAGCCTGCGCAGGTCTTCGAGGATGCGCCGGCGCGGCCGACGCGTGGTGTTGGTCACGAAGCGAACCGGGACGCCGCGCGCCGCAAGGCCGCGAACCGCGTCGACCGAGCCGGGCAGGGCGATCCCGCGCGTCGCGATCACGCCGTCGATGTCGAGGAGCGCGCCGCGCACGGGAACGTCGGCGCTGGGCTTTTGCGCCATGAACAAACCTCTTTCGCCGGCGCGGCGATCGGGGGCGCGGCGCGAGCCGCTTTGGCGTCAGCCTGGCCAGACGCGTAATTTACCGCGGCTTTGCTTGTTTTCACAGGGCTGCGGGCATAAGTTCCGCGCTTGAGAGTCATGCCGTCAGGCTCATTGTCGAGGTTCGCCGTGGGAAGCTTTTCGATCTGGCACTGGCTCATCGTCGGCGCGGTGGTTTTGATCGTGTTCGGCGGCAAGGGCAAGATCTCCGACATCATGGGAGACGTCGCCAAGGGCGTCAAAGCCTTCAAGAAAGGCATGAGCGACGACGACGAGAAAGTCGAGGCCAAGCCCGTCGCGCCCGAGCCGCTGCGCACCATCGACCATCAGCCGGCCGAGCCGCTGAAGGCGTCCGAGCCGCGCAAGATCGGATGAGCGGGCCGGGCCGCGCAGGTTTGACGCGGCGCGCTTCGCCTGAAGCATGTTCCGGCCGGATTGGGACAATCCGGCCGACGCGAACATGCCCGGCATCTTGGATCAGGCGCCAGCATGTTTGAATTCGACGCCAGCAAGCTTCTCATCATCGCGATCGTGGCGCTGGTCGTGATCGGCCCCAAGGACCTGCCGCGCGTGCTGCGGCAGGTCGGGCAGGCGGTCGGCAAGATGCGCCGCATGGCGGCCGAGTTCCAGGGGCAATTCATGGAGGCGATGAAAGAGGCCGAGCTCGCGGACGCCAGGGCCGAGGTCGAGAAGCTCGCCGCGAAGGCGAAAATCGACGCGCCTTTCGATCCGCTCGCCGACATCCGCAACGAGCTCAGGTCGACGATCGAGAAGGCGGACGAGCCGGCCCTCGCCCCGCCGCCGGCTCGGGAGGTCGCCGAAGCGTCGCTCGGCGTGCTTGGCGAAGCGCCTCCCGCCGCGCCCGAAGGCGCGGAGCCTCCGGCGGCCTCTTGTGAGTCCGCGCCCGAAGGCGAGGTCAGGGCCGGGGGCGACGTCAAGGCCGAGATGGCGGCGCTCGCCGTCGCCCTGAAGCAGGAGATCGACACGCCGGAGCCCGAGCCGGCGGACGCGCCCCGCGCCGGCGCGGGCGGGGCCTGAGGCCGGAAGCCGACGCTCATGACCCAGGCCGACATCGACTCGACCAAGGCGCCGCTGATCGATCATCTGATCGAACTGCGCTCGCGCCTGATCAAGGCGCTGGCCGCGTTCCTCGTGATGTTCTTCGTGTGCTTCTTCTTCGCGAAGGACATCTATAACATTCTCGTCGCGCCCTATCAGCATGTCGCGGGGCCCGACGCGGTCCTGATCTACACCGCGCCGCAGGAATATTTCTTCACGCAGATCCGCGTCGCGGTCTTCGCCGCCGCCTTTCTGTCGTGCCCCATCGTCTTCGCCCAGATCTACGCTTTCGTGGCGCCCGGCCTCTACCGTCACGAGCGGCGCGCCTTCGCGCCCTATCTCTTCGCGACGCCCCTGTTCTTCGCGCTCGGGGCGCTGCTCGTCTATTTTCTTGTGATGCCCAACCTGCTGCATTTCTTCATCAGCATGCAGCAGGCCAAGGAGCCGGGCAGGGCGCAGATCGAGCTGCTGCCGCGCGTCTCCGAATATCTGTCGCTGATCATGACGCTGATCTTCGCCTTCGGGATCACGTTCCAGCTTCCGGTCGTGCTCACGCTGCTCGGGCAGGTCGGGATCATCGACCAGGCGTTTCTGCGCGACAAAAGACGTTACGCCATCGTGCTGGTCTTCGTCGTTTCGGCGGTGCTGACGCCGCCGGACATTTTTTCGATGCTGGCGCTTGCCGCGCCCGCGCTGCTTCTCTACGAGCTTTCCATTCTCGCGGTGGGCTTCTTCGACAAAAAAGAGACCGCCGAGGGCGCGAGCGAGACGCCGGCCGCCTGAGACGGCGCGGCGCCCGCCGCCTGCCGGAGCGAAGCGGATCGATGTACGACGTCAAATGGATCAGGGAGAATCCCGAGCTTTTCGACAGGGGCCGCCGTTCCCGCGGCCTTGAGCCGCTGTCGGCGCGGCTGCTCGAGCTTGACGACGCGCGGCGCGCGGCCATCGCGAAGCTTCAGGTGTCGCAGGAGCGCCGCAACGCCGCCTCAAAGGAAATCGGCCAGGCGCTCGCCGCCCAGCAGAAGGACAAGGCCGAGGCGCTGATCGCCGAAGTGGCGGCGCTGAAGCGCGAACTGCCCGAGCTCGAGGCCGCCGAACGCGAGGCCGAGGCGGCGTTGAGCGCCGCGCTGTCCGAAATCCCCAACCAGCCGCTCGACGAGGTTCCCTTCGGCCGGGACGAGAACGACAATCGCGAACTGCGCGCCGTCGGCGAGAAGCCGCGCTTCGATTTCGATCCGCTCGAACATTATGAGCTTGGCGAAGCGCTCGGCCTGATGGACTTCGAGACGGCGACGAAGCTCTCGGGCGCGCGATTCGTGATTCTCAAGGGCGCGCTGGCGCGGCTCGAGCGCGCCCTCGCGGCCTTCATGCTTGACCTGCACACGGGCGAGCATGGCTATACCGAGGTCAATCCGCCGATTCTGGTGCGCGACGAGGCCATGTTCGGCACGGCGCAATTGCCGAAGTTCGAGGACGACCAGTTCTGGGCTCTCTCCGGCGAGGCGTTCGTCTCCGAGGCGCTCGCGGCCGAGGCGCGCAAGAACCGGCTCGGCCTCATCCCCACCGCCGAGGTTCCGCTCACCAACCTCGTGCGCGAAAAAATTCTCGACGAGAAGCAGCTGCCGATTCGCGTCACCGCGGCGACGCCCTGCTTTCGCGCCGAGGCGGGCTCGGCCGGGCGTGACACGCGCGGCATGATTCGCCAGCACCAGTTCGCCAAGGTCGAGCTTGTGTCGATCACCACGCCGGAACGCTCGCTCGAGGAGCATGAACGCATGCTCGCCTGCGCCGAAGAAGTTCTGAAGCGGCTGGAGCTGCCCTATCGCGTCGTCACGCTGTGCACCGGCGACATGGGGTTCGCCTCGCAGAAGACTTATGACATCGAGGTCTGGCTGCCGGGGCAGGACCGGTATCGCGAAATTTCCTCCGTCTCGGTCTGCGGCGATTTTCAGGCGCGGCGCATGAACGCGCGCTATCGTCCTGAAGGCCAGAAGGCGACGCGATTCGCGCATACGCTGAACGGCTCGGGCGTGGCGGTCGGCCGGGCGCTGGTCGCGGTGCTCGAAAACTATCAGGAGCAGGACGGCTCGATCCGCGTGCCGGAGGTCTTGCGGCCCTATATGGGCGGGCTCGGAAAAATCGAGAAAGCCGTTTTGTTCTAGGTTAAAATCGGGGTTGACGACCAGGGGCGAGGCCACTAATGTCCGCGCACCTCAGGCAGGCAGTAGGCTTTTGTGTCCGGAACGACTCGTTCTGGACCTTTCGGAGCCTAAACGCTGCCGGATTTCGAGACTGAAACGTCAAAACGATCCGGGCTGCGTGCCGGGTCGCCAGATGCATGAGCGCGGGCAACCGCGGTCCTCTGCGTAAACCCAGCGCTGAGAGCCTTGAATGGGCTGTTGGCGCTGATTTTTTCGCGTTTTTGCGCGCCGTGAGGCGAGCGGGGCGAAACCTGGCGCGCGGCGTGGCCTTCGGGCGGCGCGGCGGGCCGACAAGCCGTTTGGGAACAGTTGAAGCATGCCGACGATCAGCCAGTTGATCCGTAAGCCGCGGCAGGAAAAGACCTACCGTGAGAAGGCCCGCCACCTCGGCGCTTCGCCGCAGAAGCGCGGCGTCTGCACGCGCGTCTACACCACGACCCCGAAGAAGCCGAACTCGGCGCTCCGCAAGGTCGCCAAGGTGCGCCTGACCAACGGCTTCGAGGTCATCGGCTACATCCCGGGCGAGGGCCACAATCTGCAGGAGCACTCGGTGGTCATGATCCGCGGCGGCCGCGTCAAGGATCTGCCCGGCGTGCGCTACCACATCCTGCGTGGCGTGCTCGACACCCAGGGCGTCAAGAACCGCAAGCAGCGCCGCTCGAAATATGGCGCGAAGCGCCCGAAGTAAGCGGGTCAGCGCCCGCGAGGGCCGGCGGCCGGAGCCGCCGTTTCTTAAGAGTTAGTTACGGAGCGTAACGCATGTCTCGCCGCCACAGCGCCGAAAAGCGGGAAGTCATCCCCGACGCCAAGTTCGGGGACACGGTCCTCGCCAAATTCATGAACTCGATCATGTATGACGGCAAGAAGTCCGTCGCCGAGGCGATCGTCTACGACGCCTTCGACATCATCGAGCAGAAGACCCGCGCGGAGCCGCTCGGCGTCTTCAAGCAGGCGCTGGAGAACGTCGCTCCGGCGATCGAGGTCCGCTCCCGCCGCGTCGGCGGCGCGACCTATCAGGTCCCGGTCGAGGTCCGCATGGAGCGCCGTCAGGCGCTGGCCATCCGCTGGATCATCACCGCCGCCCGCGCCCGCAACGACAAGACCATGGTCGACCGCCTGTCGTCCGAACTGATGGATGCCGCCAACAACCGCGGCTCGGCCGTCAAGAAGCGCGAAGACACGCACCGCATGGCGGAAGCCAACCGCGCCTTCTCGCACTACCGCTGGTGACGACGTTCGATAGGCGCTCCGCGCCTGAAGGGAATTGACTATGCCGCGCAGCCATAAAATCGAGGACTACCGCAACTTCGGCATCATGGCCCACATCGACGCGGGCAAGACGACGACGACGGAGCGCATCCTCTATTATTCCGGCAAGTCGCATAAGATCGGCGAGGTGCACGAGGGCGCCGCGACGATGGACTGGATGGAGCAGGAGCAGGAGCGCGGCATCACGATCACGTCGGCCGCGACGACGACCTTCTGGAACGGCAAGCGCCTCAACATCATCGACACGCCCGGCCACGTCGACTTCACCATCGAGGTCGAGCGTTCGCTGCGTGTGCTCGACGGCGCGGTCTGCGTGCTTGACGGCAACCAGGGCGTCGAGCCCCAGACCGAAACCGTGTGGCGCCAGGCCGACAAATATTCCGTCCCGCGCATCGTGTTCGTCAACAAGATGGACAAGATCGGCGCCGACTTCTACCGCTGCGTTGACGACATCAAGACCAAGGTCGCCGGCCGCCCGGTCTGCATCCAGCTGCCGATCGGCGCGGAATCCGACTTCAAGGGCGTGATCGACCTCGTCCGCATGAAGGCGGTGGTGTGGGAGGACGAAGGCCTCGGCGCGAAATTCCACGACGCGGAGATTCCGGCCGACCTCAGGGATCGCGCCGAAGAGTACCGCAACATCATGATCGAGGCCGCCGTCGAGCTCGACGACGACGTCATGGCGGCCTATCTCGACGGGCAGGAGCCCGACGAGGAGACCCTTCGCGGCCTGCTGCGCAAGGCCGTCCGCGGCATCGTCTTCGTGCCGGTGCTGTGCGGCTCCGCGTTCAAGAACAAGGGCGTGCAGCCGCTGCTCGACGCTGTCGTCGACTATCTGCCGTCGCCGGTGGATCGCGGCGCGATCAAGGGCGTCGACGTCGCGACGGGCGAGGAGACGGTGCGCAACCCGACCGACGCCGACCCCTTCTCCATGCTCGCCTTCAAGATCATGGACGATCCTTTCGTCGGCTCGCTGACCTTCGCGCGCGTCTATTCCGGCTCGGTTGAATCGGGCACGTCGGTGCTCAATTCGACGAAGGACAAGCGCGAGCGCGTCGGCCGCATGCTGCTGATGCACGCCAACAACCGCGAGGACGTCAAGGAAGCCTATGCGGGCGACATCGTCGCGCTCGCCGGCCTCAAGGACACGCGAACCGGCGACACGCTGTGCGACATCAACAAGCCGGTCATTCTTGAGCGGATGGAGTTCCCCGAGCCGGTCATCGAGATCGCCATCGAGCCGAAGTCGAAAGCCGACCAGGAGAAGCTCGGCCTCGCCCTGGCGAAGCTCGCGGCCGAGGATCCGTCCTTCCGCGTGTCGACCGACCAGGAATCCGGCCAGACCATCCTCAAGGGCATGGGCGAGCTGCATCTCGACATCAAGGTCGACATCCTGAAGCGCACCTACAAGGTCGACGCCAACATCGGAGCGCCGCAGGTCGCCTATCGCGAGCGTCTGACCAAGAAGGTCCAGATCGACTATACGCACAAGAAGCAGACCGGCGGCACGGGCCAGTTCGCCCGCGTCATCATCGACTTCGAGCCGAATGAGGCCGGCGCCGGCAACGTCTTCGAGTCGAAGATCGTCGGCGGCGCGGTGCCGAAGGAGTTCATCCCCGGCGTCGAAAAGGGCATCAACAGCGTGATGGGCGCGGGCGTGCTCGCCGGCTTCCCGGTGGTCGACGTCAAGGCGACGCTGATCGACGGCGGCTTCCACGACGTCGACTCGTCAGTGCTGGCCTTCGAGATCGCCTCGCGCGCGGCGTTCCGCGAGGCGCTGCAGAAGGGCGGCTCGGTCCTGCTCGAGCCGATCATGAAGGTCGAGGTCACGACGCCCGAGGACTACACGGGATCGGTCATGGGCGATCTGCTCGGCCGACGCGGTCAGGTCCAGGGCCAGGACATGCGCGGCAACGCCGTCGTCATCAACGCGATGGTTCCGCTCGCCAACATGTTCGGCTACGTCAACCAGCTGCGGTCTTTCAGCCAGGGCCGCGCGAACTACACCATGCAGTTCGATCACTACGAACAGGTCCCCGCGGGCGAAGCCGCGAAGGTCCAAGCCAAATACGCCTAAGCGAAGCCACATACGCCTAGCGGACGGACTGCGCTTTGCGCAGCGGCATGGGCGAAGCGTTCTAGAGGAGCCACACCATGGGCAAGGAAAAATTTCAGCGGAACAAGCCGCATTGCAACATCGGCACGATCGGTCACGTCGATCACGGCAAGACCTCGCTGACGGCTGCGATCACCAAGGTTCTCGCTGAGACCGGCGGCGCCACCTTCACCGCCTATGACCAGATCGACAAGGCGCCGGAAGAGAAGGCCCGCGGCATCACGATCTCGACCGCCCACGTCGAGTACGAGACGAAGAACCGTCACTACGCTCACGTCGACTGCCCCGGCCACGCCGACTATGTGAAGAACATGATCACCGGCGCGGCCCAGATGGACGGCGCGATCCTCGTCGTCTCGGCCGCCGACGGACCGATGCCGCAGACGCGCGAGCACATCCTGCTCGCCCGCCAGGTCGGCGTGCCGGCGCTGGTCGTGTTCATGAACAAGGTCGACATGGTCGACGACCCGGAGCTGCTCGAACTCGTCGAGCTCGAAGTGCGCGAGCTGCTCTCGAAGTACGAGTTCCCCGGCGACGACATTCCGATCACCAAGGGTTCGGCGCTGTGCGCGCTCGAGGGCAAGCAGCCCGAGATCGGCCATGACGCCATCCTGAAGCTGATGCAGACCGTCGACGAATACATCCCGCAGCCCGAGCGCCCGGTCGATCTGCCCTTCCTGATGCCGGTTGAGGACGTGTTCTCGATCTCCGGCCGCGGCACGGTCGTGACCGGCCGCGTCGAGCGCGGCATCATCAAGGTCGGCGAGGAAATCGAGATCGTCGGCATCCGCCCGACTGTCAAGACCACCGTCACCGGCGTCGAGATGTTCCGCAAGCTGCTCGACCAGGGCCAGGCCGGCGACAACATCGGCGCGCTGCTGCGCGGCACCAAGCG
>NZ_JBGAHM010000027.1:0-13588 GCF_044226135.1 Methylocella sp.
ACGCATTTTCTTGACGCAAAAGTCTGCAACTTTTGCTGAAAATGCTCTGAAACTTCACGCCCTGCGCCGGGCCACGACGAGATCCTGAAAATCATGGATCGCGCCCTCGACATGGGCCTCGATCTCGAACCACCGGGTCCAGCAGGAGTCGATCCAGCGCCGCCCGGCGAAGGCGACGCCGTAGCTGTAGCGGTCGGACGTCAGATGCCCATATTGCGGCGTGAAGTGGAATCCGTCGCCGTCCGCGAGGGCGCGGCGCGCGGCTTTAAGCTCGTCGGCCGGAATGTCCATCAGCGCCAGCACGGCGGGGTCGGCCATGGCGCGGGCGAGCGCGCGCTCGCCATGCACGGTCAGCATCACGACGGCGCCCGGCCGCGCGAGGCGGGCGAGCTCGGCGAGATAGAATTGATGGTCGTCGCGGCCGAGATGGGTGAAGACCGAAATGCTGACGACCGCGTCGAACCGCGCGTCGGCGCCCGGCAGCCTGCGCCCCGGCGCGGTCGCCATGCCCTTGACCCATGGCAGGGCGCGGCGGGTCCATTCGACCATGCGCGGATCGACGTCGAGCCCGACGTAATCGCCCGCAAACCCCTTGAACATCCGCGCGAGCCGGCCCGCGCCGACGCCGAAGTCGAGCCATGAGCGATAGGCGTTGAGCGGCTGCGGCGCGGCCGCCTGGAGCGCGCGCATGATGTCGACGCCATGGCGCGCGAAATCGGCCTCGCTTTCGAGGCCCGAGGTCTCGCGCATGAGGCTTTGCGGCGGAAACGGCGCGGTCTGCGCAAGGTTTTCGGGCGCCTCGTTGAAGGCGAGCCATGGCCCAAGCTCGCCCTCGAACCCCGCCTCCGCCCCGGACGCCGGCGCGGGCGAAGCCCCGGCCGCGGGCGCGCGGTCGGCGAGGCCATAGGCGCGATACATGTCGAGCGCGTCGCGCGCCATGTCGGCGGGCGTGAATTCATAGGCCGTCATGGCCGAGAGCCGCGTCGCGAGCGCCGGATCGTCGGCGACGGCGCGCAGCGTGTCGGCGAGGCTCACGGCGTCGCCGCGCCGCACATGGAAGCCGTCGACGCCGGGCGTGACGAACTCCGTCATGCCCTCGACGTCCGAGACGATCACGGGCGTATGGGTCGCGAGCGCCTGAAGCAGAATCAGCGGGCTGTTCTCGTACCAGGTCGAGGGGATGACGAGATAGTCGAGCCCCGCCAGAACCGACGCGAGCTTTTCGCGCGCCACCACGCCGGCGAAGGAGGCCGGCAAACCCTCGGCCTGCGCGCGCAGCCGCGCGCTATAGGCGGCGTCCTGGTCCTGCGGCCCCCAGATCGTCAGCGAGAGATTGTCGCGCCCCGCCGCGCGCAGCGCGTCGAGCAGGACATGCGCGCCCTTGTGCGGCGAAAGCTGGCCGATGAAGCCGAGCCGCACGGGCGCGCCCTCGAGCCGCGGCGGCTTTGGCGCGCGCTCGACGGCGACGCCGAAATGGGCGAGCCGCAGCGGGGCGGGAAAGCCGTTCTTCTCATAGGCGCCCTTCAAAAAACGCGTCGGCGCGATCGCCTCGCGGTAGACGCTCATGGCGTCCCGCAGCAGGCCTGGCCGCGCGACGAGGTCGTTCGGGGTGAAGCCCGCGACCGTCAAGGGCGCCGCGCCGCCCTTCGCGCCAAGATGCGCGAGGCCCTTCGCCACAAGGCCGCGCCAGCGCGGATCGGCGGCGAGCCGCGTCAGCGGCCGCGCCTCGGGCCGTTCGGCGGCGAGCTTCAGGAAACAGGCGACGCAATTGGCCCGGCTCGCGTCTGGCCCGGCGCAGAGCGCGCCGGCGTCGTCTTCGAGGCGGTTCGTGTAGCAGAAGCCGAAGAAGTCGGTCAGCGTGGCGAAGACCGGAATCCCCATGGCCCCCGCCACGTCGAGCAGCGCCGTGGTGTGGCTGATGAGATGGCAGACATGGATCGCGTCGGGCTCGACCGCGCGCAGGATGCGCTCATGCAGGGCGCGCAGCGAGGGCTGCTCGTAGCTGTCGCGCACGCTGCGGTTCGGAAAGAGGTTTTTGTCGATCGAAACGACGCGCAGCCCGTCATGGACGCGCTCCTCGACGAGCGAGGGCTGCGCCGGCTCGCCGGCGAGCGTCGCGGTCACGATCACGGGCTCGACGCCCTGCGCCTTCAGCTCCGTGGCGAGCGTCAGCGCATAGGCCTCGGTGCCGTAGAAATGGGTCGGGAAGAAGCAGTGGACGTAAAGGGCGACGCGCATCTCAGGCCAGGCTCTCCATGTCCCGCGCGAGGGCCGCGAGCGTGCGTCCGACCCCGTCCTCAAAGGCGGTGCGCGCCCGCCAGCCGAGCTCGGCCGCGGCCTTTTCGCAGTCGAGCTCCGAGACCGGCGCGTCGAAGGCGCGCGCCGGGCGGCGCTCGACCGCGAGCCTGCGCCCGAGCAGGCGTTCGAGCGTCGCGACGAGATCGTTGAGCGAGCGGCCGCGCCCGCTCGCGACATTGAGCGCGGGCGAGGTCTCCGGCGCCCCGGCCGCGCGGATCAGCGCGTCGACCGCGTCGTCGAGGTAGACATAGTCGCGCATGGCCGAGCCGTCGCCGAACATGACGATGGGCTCGCCGGCGAGCGCCGCGCGCGAAAACTGCGTGACCGCGCCAAACAGCCGGCGCGGGTCCTGCCCCGGCCCGTAGAGATTGCCGACGCGCAGCGACACCGGGCGCAGCAGCCCGGCCCCGGCGTAAATGTCGAGATAGGCCTCGACCGCCATCTTCGAGACGCCATAGGCCGAGATCGGCCGGCGCGGATGGGATTCCGGCGCGGGGCGCTGGCTCAGCCGGCCATAGATCGCCCCGCCCGAGGAGGCGAAGACGAAGCGCGGCGTTTGCGACGCGTCGAGATTTTCGATGAGGCGCAGCGCGCCGACGATGTTTTCGCGCGCGTCCTGCGACGGGGCGAAGGCCGCTTCGGCCGGCACGGTCGACCAGGCGAGATGAAACACGGTTCCCGCCCCTTCCGCCGCCGCCCGCAGCGGCGCGGCGGGGTCGCAGAGATCGAGCCGGCGCCAGTCGAGGCGCGGGGTTTCGGCGAACGGGCTTTCGCCGCGCCCGAGCGCCGTCACGCTGGCGCCCCGCGCGAGCAGCGCCGGCACGAGGGCGCGGCCGAGAAAGCCTCCGGCGCCGGTGACGAGGATTTTGCCGTCCATGCCCGCCCCGCCCTAGAGAGGAAAAAGCTCGGGCCGCGGCAGGCCGGGCGCGAGGTCGAATTCAGCGGGCAGAACCTCTTCGTAGACGCGCGCATAGGCCGCGGCCATGGCCTCGACCGAATAGAGCCTTCGGGCGATGACATGGTTGCGCCGCCCGATCGCGGCGACGCGCTCGGGGTCTTCGATGAGCGCCGCGATCAGCGCCGCCGTGTCCGTGACGCCCTCGCCGAGCGTTTCGTCGGAGCCGAGGATCTCGGGGATCGCGCCGACGCGAAAGCCCGCGACCGCAAGCCCCGCGCTCATGGCGAAGGGCACCACCTGGCCGAAGCTCTCCTGCCAGACGGGGGCGACGAAGGTCCTGAAGCGCGCGAGGTGACCGGGCAGTTCGGCGTAGGGGACATAGCCCGTAAATTCAAAGGCGTGCAGCAGCCCCTCGGCCTCGACCCTGGCGCGGAAGGGCGCAAACAGCGCGCCGTCTCCCACAATGACGACGCGCGTCCTCGGGCGCAGCTTCACGAGCGCGACCAGAAGCTCGATCGTCTGCGGCCCGAGCTTGTCCTTTTCGAGCCGGTAGATCATGCCGACCGTGTCGAAGGCCTGCGGGTCCTCGATGCGGCGCGGGGCGAACAGCGCAAGGTCGACGCCCGGATGGATGACGCAGGCTTTCGCCTTCGAGCCGAAGCGGTCGAGCACGCTCTGCGACACGAACACGTTGCGCGCGACGGCCTCATGCAAAAAAGGCGCGACCGGCGTGTTGACGTTCTGGACCACGGGGCAGCCGAATTCGGCCGCCGCCTCGAACACGGCGCGATACCAGGGCTCGTCGACGTCGCCCCAGTAATGAATATGGACGAGATGCGGCCGCAGCCGCGCGAAGGCGGCCCTGACCTGAAGGCGCGGCGCCGGCTGCGGGGCGAGCGTCGTCGGCATGCCGGCGGGAGCGCCCTGCGGCGGCAGCGCCGAGGTCAGCGCCTCCATCTCGACGCGGTGGCCGAGGTGGTCGAACAGGTCGAGCACAAGCTGCGTCGAGCCGCCGACATAGAGATTGGCGATGGCGTGCAGCACGCGCGGGCGCACGCTGAGCCCGATCCGCTGGCGCGGCCGCACCCTGTAGGCCGGCGCGCGCGCAAGGCCGAAGGCCGCGCCGAGCTGGCGCGCGAAAGCTTTCGGGTCGATCCGCTGCGGGCCGTCGCCGCGCCCGAAGCGCCGGCTGCGCGCGAGCGCGCCCCTGACCTTGGCCACGGTCTGGGGCCAGCGCCAGAGCTGCGCGACAACCGCGAAGACAAACCCCGCCGCGCGGCGCGCGAGCCCGACAAGAAAGCGCAGGACGCCCAGAAAGACGAAGACGGGCTTCAGCCGGGCGAGCCGCGCCTCGAAAAGGTCGAGCCGGTCGCGCGCGGCGTCAAGCTCGCGCCGCAGCGCGGCGATCTCGCCCGCGGTCTCGCCGGACGGCTCGGCGTCGCGCGCCGGGGCGGGCAGGCGTTGCGCCAAAAGAAGCCTCCTGAAGCGCCGGAGCGGCCCGGCTCGAAATGACCGCCGCGCCTGCGGCCAGGCGGACGTCGCTTTTGTGAAACGCCCCCCGCGGGGCGTGAAACGCCCCCTCAGGCGAGGCGCGGCGCGGCGCTGTAGAGCGACAGGCCCGGATGAAAGTACGGGTCGTCACGCAGGCGGTCCCTCCACCGCTCGCGAAAATAGTCCCGCTCCCTAGCATGGGCCGAGAGGCGGCGGAAGGTCGCCCGGCCGCGGCTGCCCGATTCGAGGTGCAGCGCGCGCGCGCCCGGCGCGACCAGCGTCGCAAGGCCAAGCTCGCCGAGCCTCAGGCACAGGTCGAGGTCGTTGAACTCGACCGGCAGATTGACCTCGTCGAAGCCGCCGACGCGCGCGAAGCTGGCGCGCCCCAGCGCAAGACAGGCGCCGGTGACGGCCGAAACCTCATGCGGGACGAGGGCGCGGCCGAGCCAGTCCGCCTCCGCGCCCTTTGGCGCGCCGCCGCCCTGTCCCGCCCCGTCCTGTCCCGCCCCGTCCTGTCCCGCCAAAAAATGTCCCGCCGCCTCGCCCATGCCAAGGACGACGCCGGCGTGCTGGATCCGCCCGTCAGGGTAAAGCAGCAGCGCGCCGACGGCGCCGACGTGAGGCTCGCTCGCGGGCGCGGCGAGCGCGGCGAGAAAGCCTTCATGCAGGATTTCGACGTCATTGTTCAGGAACAGCAGGGTTTCGGCCCGCTCGGGCGCCGCCGCCGCGCCAAGATTGCAGAGTTTCGAGAAGTTGAACGGCCCCGGCGCGTCGAGGACGCGGACGTTGGCGCGCGCGCCATAGCGGGCGAGCAGCGCGCGCGCCTCGGGCTCGGTCCCGCCATTGTCGACCAGCACCAGGTCGAAGCCCTCGCCTTCATGGGCCGCAAGGCTGTCGACGGCGCGGCGCAGCAGGGCGGCGCGGTCGCGCGTCGGGATGACCACGGCGACGCGCGGCGACGCGCGCGGGCGCGCCGGGGCGCGCGGAGGCTCGGCCGCCCGGGGCGCCGGCGTCTCGATCAGCGGACGTGGCAGGTGCAGGACGCGCGCGCGCGAAAGGCCTTCGAGCGCCGCCGCGGCGAAGCCGGACCCTGCCCGTGCGTCGATTTTCCCGGCCCCGCCGAACCGCGTCCGCAAAAAACCCGCGCGGACCAGCAGCAGGCGCCCGACATAGGGCCGCGCGGCTTCGAGAACGGGCGAAAAATCGGGCTTGAAATCGGGCGCGGAGCCGTGATCCGCGTCGCAATAGGCGGCGAGCGCGTGCGGCGCCCGCGCGAAAGCCTCGACGAAGCAGGCGAGCGCATGGGGCGCGAGCCGGTCGCCGGGCGCGAGCGCGCCGACGAGGTCGTCGCCGGGCGCGTCGGGCGGCGGCGCGGCCGCAAGGCTCCAGCGCGGATAAAGCTGCGCCGCGAGGTTTTCACGCAGGCGCGCGAGCGCCGCGGCGTCGGCCGAGGGCGCGAAAAGATGTGCCGTCGGCCCCTCGGCCCAGCGGCTGCGCGGGCGCTCGAAGCTCTTGAGGTCGGCCGGGGCCTTGCTGCGCGCGCGCAGCGCCGGCCAGTCTTCGAGCGGGCGATGGGCCGTGGAAAACAGCAGGTTGAGTTCGGCCTCGGGCGTCCAGCCGAGCGCGCGGACGGCGAGCGCCGAGCGCAGCCGCGCCGGGTCTCCGGCAAGCCCAAGCCGGACGAGTTCAAGGCGCGACAGAGGCTCGACGGCCTCGAGCGCGAAGCCGAACGGCCCCGGCGCGCCGACGGGCGAGATCCACAGCGCGTCGGCCTCCGCGGGAAGGCGCAAAATCGTCTCGCCGCGCCCCAGCACCGGCCCCGCGCCGAGACGCCAGCCGATCTCCGCCCCGCCGCGCCGGAAGCTGAACACGGGCCGGACCGGCCGGTCATAAAGCGAAAGGCGGCAGAAGAGACGCAGCCAGCCCGACGGCGGGCGGGGCTCGACCGCGAGCCACGGCCGCGGCCCGAGCGCCTCGAAATGCGGCGCCTCTCCCGCCGCGTCTCCGGCCGGCCGCAGGCGCGGCGAGGGGCAAAGCCCGCCGTTCACGCCGAAACGGGCGCCGCCAGCACGCGGCGCGCCTCGGCGTAAAGCGCGGCGTCATGGCGGATGAGCTCGTTGGCGGAGGCCATGTCGCGCAGCAGGGTCGCGAGGCGCTGCACGGTCGGGCTGACGTCGAGCGAGACGGAGGGCAGCGGCCGGTCGAGGTCGAGCACCGCGCCGGCGAGCGTCAGGAAGGCGTCGACGTCTTCGTGCAGGGCCACCACGTCGAGCGTCGCGAGCGCGTCGAGCGCGGCGGCGACGCAGGGCTGCGGCGGCGGGTCGAAGGCGTTCGGCGCGGCGAGCTGGGCGACGAGCGGATTGGCGAGCAGCTGGCGCAGCTCGTCGGGCGGCTCGGCGAGCAGCGCGTCGAGCGAATCGACGTCGGCGATGTCGATCGCGCGGAAATGGCCGACGCAGGTCTGGAGATCGGGCATCAGCACGTTGGCGGTCGCCGCGGCGTCGACGCCCGACGCCCATTTGAGGATCAGGATGCGCTCGGACAATTCCTCGAACGGGTCGCGCAGCAGCGCGCCGACCTTGAAGCCGCGGTCGCGCAGCACGGGCTCGAAGGCGCGCCAGTGGAGCCGCCCCGAGCCGAACACCGACTCGCTGAAGGAGATCGAGCAGACCGCGCGGATCGTCTCCTCCGACAGAAGCTCGAGCGAACGATAGGCCATCTGGAAGCGGCTGAGGAAAATCTCGTCGAGGCCCGACAGGCGCAGGAGCTGGGTTTCGAGGCGCAAAAAGCGGCCGTCGACCAGATCGTCGTCGCGCCCGTCGCGGCCGAGGCGGCGGCGATAGATCAGCACATTGGCGTCGCCGTCGCGAATTTCGAGGTCGGCGCAGGCCGAGACGCCGGGGCAGTTCGACTCCTCGACGACGAAGCCGCAGACGCCGGTGTTGTGCAGGCCCTGCTCCTTGAGCAGCGGCCGGTAGATCGACGCCTCGACGGTCACGCGGCGGTCGGCGCCAAGATGCACGACGATGCGCGGCGCGGTCGCCGGATTGTCGGGCATCAGCCAGCCGATGACGCGTTCGCCTGAGTCCTGGTCGATGCTGAACAACATGGGCTTGCGACGCTCCTGCCCGCGCGGCGCGCGGTCGAATGGGCTTCAGTCGATGTTTTTCCGGTCACGCAGGCCGGCCCGCGCGACCGTCGCCGTCGTCCACAGGCCGAGCGCGGCGAGGCCGACGAAGGCGATCTCGCGCAGGCGGCGCGGCAGCTCGGCGCGCTCCGGCAGGCGCGGCGGCGAAAACACGGCGAGATAGAGCTGCCGGCGCTCATATTCGAGGCGCGCGCGCTCGCCCGCCGCCTGCGCGACCTCAAGCAGGCGCTCGGCGAAGCGCCGCTCAAGCTCGCGCCGCTCGAAATTGGCCATGGTCGAGGCCGCCGTCCTGGCCCTCGCGCTTTCGCCGGCGATCGCCTCGCCGCCTTCCCGGATCTGGGCCTCGAGCCCGGCGATCTGGTCGGCGAGCACTTTTTGCTGCGGCGCCTTCTCCGCGCCGATGCGGCGGTTCGCCTCGAACTGCCGCTCGAGCGCGAGCTTCCGCCGCATGACGCCGAGCAGGGTTTCGGCCCTGAGGCCGATCGTGGTCTTGGGATCGACCTCGCCTTCCTCCTCGCGCACCTGCCTCAGCCCCGCGAGCGCCTCGGCGTAGCGCGCGCCGGCGGCGTCGATCTGGGCTTCGGCGAGGTCGAGCGCGTCCTTGCGCGCGCGCGCCGACACGTCGTCGATCATGCGGGAGGCGGCGCGCTCCGCGGCCTCGGCGATGGTCTTTGCGTCCTGCGGCGTGAAGGCCTGCGCGCGGAACAGGACGAGGCCCGACACGCGGTCGACCGAGGCCGCGGTCATGGCGCGCCAGCGGCTCCACAGCCGGTCGTCGTCGCCCGCGGGGTCGAAGCGCGCCCAGAAATCGGCCTGCGGCCGCGCATAGAGCGCGCGCAGCCCGATCTCGGCGTCGACGTCGCGCAGGGCGTTGCGGCTGCGCAGGTAATTGGCGGCCATATAGGGCGGCTTGACGTCGTCGCCGCCCGCGCCGCGGCTCGCGAGCGCCGACAGGAAATCGGAGTCCGTCGCCGGCAGCGCGCCCGCCGAACGCACGCTGAAGCGCAGCTCGGCGACGTATTGATCGGCGGCGAACAGGCCGTAATAGAGGGCCGCGACAAGGACCGGCGCGAGCACGCACAGCACGAAGGAGAGCGCCGTCCCGCGCCAGGACGGAAACTGGTCGATCGGCACGGAGGCGCGACGCAGGTCCTCGCGCTCGGGCGCGGCGCCCGCCTGCAGCGGCTCGGGCGCGCGACGGGTCCCCGCGACCTGCCCCGCGGCCTGGTCGACCTCGCTCATCGCGCCCGCCCGTCAGCCCGCATGGTCGCGCACGGCCGCGGCCGAGAAGGCCGAGACCGACCAGAGAAGGAAGCTCGCGGCGAACACCGAGAACACCATGAAGCCGCGGCGCGGCTCGAGCGCGCTGCGCGGCGTCGTCGGATCCTGGATCGAGACGAGATAGACATGGCGCCTGTCGGCCTCGCGGCGCGCCGTGGCGAGGATCTTTTCGACGGTCTCGACGCGCTTTTCGGCGATGTTGCGCTCGACTTCGAGCCGGTCGTAGCCGACGAGCGCGTCCGCCGCCGTCGCCCTGCCGCCGCGCGCGACGATGCGGCTTTCGACCTCGGCGATCTGCGACTTCAGGATGTCGCGGTCAGATTCGAGGATGCGCGTCTGCAGCGCGTCGGGCTCGAAATTGGCCCTGGCCGAGGACAGCCTGACCTCGACGTCGATCAGGTCGCGCCGGAGCTTGTCGACGTCGCGCGACAGCGCGTTGGCGCCGGCGAGCGGGTCGAGCGCCATGCGGGCGTTGCGAAACGCCTCGAGCGCCGCGCGCCGGCGCGCGAGTTCCTCGAGCGCGGCCCTGACCTCGACTTCGCCATGCGCGGTCATGTCGGCGCGCATGCGCGCGAGCAGCCCGTTGATCATGGCGTCGGCTCTGGCGCGGATCGCCTCGGCGAGGCGCAGCGAATCCTGCGGCAGAAAGGTCGTGACCGTGAGCGTCACGAGCCCGGAGAGGATCTCGACGTCGACGCCGACCGCCTCGCGCCAGCGGCGCAGCAGCGCCTCCTCGGACGCGCCGCGGCTGAAGCGCGCCAGAAAATCCGCGCCCGGCCGGTCGAAAATGGCGCGCAGGTCCATCTCCTTCGACAGTTCGGCGACGATCGTCGGGCTGCGGATGTAATCGGCGATGAGAAAGGCGTCCTGATTGACGGAAAGGCGCGCGGCCATGCCGGGCGGGGCCACGGCGTCGGCGCCGGGCAGGGTTTCGGTCGCGCCGCGCACGGCGAACTTCGCCTCCGACACGAACTGGTCCGACGCGATCACCAGAAAATAAAGCGAGGCCGCGAGCGTCGGGAGCAGCACCACGACGACGAAGCTTTTGGCGAACAGCGCCGTCCCGCGCCGCTCCTCGGTCTGGAGTTCGCGCCGGGTCTCGGCGAGGCGGCGCTCCATCGCGCGGCGGGCGCGCCAGCCCGCGTCCTGGGCGAGGGCGGCCGTGCGGCGCAGGGCGAGTTCGAGCCCCTCGCGCAGCTGGACGCCGCGCAGGCCAAGGCGCGCGTCGAGGCGCGGCGGCGCCGGCCGCGGCAGGGTCTGCGCGCGGGGCGGATGCTGAGCCTGGCGCCGACCCTGCGCCTGATCGGGCCCTGGAGGCGCGTCGCCTCGCCGCTGCGACGTCATGATGAGGCGAGGCCCTTTCCCTGCGGCTGGCGCGTTCCTTGCGGCGGGCGCGGCCGTCCGGTCCGCCCGGACGCCGGGCTAGCCGAGGCCGGCGCCGGAAAAAGGAACATGGCGGCGCAACGCGAACACAATATGGAAATCTCCGTTAATCAAGCGTGACTAGAAGCCCTGGCCGTTCACGGATAATCAACTGAACATGACGATCCTGCGGCGGACGAGGCGGGCGCCGGCCGCAACGGCCGTCTTGCGAAAACGGCGCCGGCCGAAACGGCCGTCTGGCGAAAACGGCGCCGGCCGTCAGGAGGTTTCGCCGCGACGAAAGGCGCCGGTCCCGCGTAAAGGCTTCGCGCTTGCGAAAAAAGCGCCTGTTTCAGACAGCGCCTGTTTCAGGACCAGGGCGCCTGTTTCAGAAAGCGCCTCATTATAAAGACGGCGCCATAAAGACGGCGCCGGCCCTGCTTTAGAAAAAAGCGCCGGCGCTGCGCGATTCCGCCGGCTCCCCACGCGGGCCTCAAGACGCGAGCTTCATGACGCGAGCCTCAAAATCGCCCGAGATCGCCGCCATGCCCCTTCTGTCCATATCCGTCCGGCCGGCGGACACCGTTATGACGATCATGAGCCCGTTTCGCAAGACTTGAGGATGAAGCCTCGCCTTGACGCTGCCGTGAACCCCGGACATAAAGGCGTTTACGCGCACGTTCGCCAAACAACTTTCGTGCGTGAAGTATTTTATGAAGCTCTGCTTTAATCGGGTGACGTAATTCGGTCTTCTTGTTCGGAGTTTGGCGGCATTAATGACAGGCGTCGATAGCGGTTTTCATGGTCTTGGCTTCGAGCATGACGCTCAAATCGCAATCGTCGGGCGCTCCTGCAGATTGCCGGGCGCGAACTCTCCGCAAGAGCTCTGGACTCTTCTTTCGCAGGGACGCTGCGCCGTCTCCCGCATTCCGGCCGACCGCTGGCAGCTTGAGCGCTTCGGCCATCCGCGCCAGAAGGAGCGCGGCCGCAGCTACAGCTGGGCCGCGGGCGTGCTCGACGACCCGTTCGGCTTCGACCCCGCCGTGTTCGGCGTCTCGCCGCGCGAGGCCGAGCAGATGGACCCGCAGCAGCGGCTCCTGCTCGAACTCAGCCTCGAGGCGCTCGAAGACGCGGGCCTCGCCCCCTCCGGGCTCGACGGCGCGCGCACCGGCGTGTTCGTCGGCGGCTCCTCGCTCGACTACGGCAATCTGAGGCTGCACGACCCGGCCGCCGCCGACGCCTATTTCGCCACCGGCAACACGCTGGCGACGCTCTCGAACCGCGTCTCCTACGCCTTCGACCTGCGCGGGCCGAGCTTCACCGTCGACACCGCCTGCTCCTCCTCGCTGTTCGCGCTCGACGCCGCCGTGGCGGCGATCCGCTCGGGCCAGATCGACACGGCGATCGTCGGCGCGGCCAACATGCTCGTCAGCCCGTTCGGCTTCATCAGCTTCTCGCAGGCCGGCATGCTGTCGCCGTCGGGCCTGTGTCGCGCCTTCTCGGCCGAGGCCGACGGCTATGTGCGCGCCGAGGGCGGCGTCGCGCTCGTGCTGCGCTCGCTCGCGCTCGCCCGCGCCGGCCGCGACCGCGTCCACGCCGTCGTCGCCGCGAGCGGCGTCAACTGCGACGGGCGCACCAGCGGCATCTCGCTGCCCTCGGCCCATGGCCAGCGCGCCCTGCTCGAACAGATCTACGCCGGCGGCCCCGACCCCGACGCCGTCGCCTTCGTCGAGGCGCATGGCACCGGCACGCGGGTCGGCGACCCGGTCGAGGCCGGCGCCATCGGCGCGGCGCTGGCGCGCCGGCGCAAGGCTCCCCTGCCGATCGGCTCGATCAAGACCAACATCGGCCATCTCGAACCGGCCTCGGGCCTCGCCGGCCTGATGAAGGCCATGCTGGCGCTCGAGCATGACGAATATCCCGCCTCGCTGCATTGCGGGACGCTGAACCCCGACATCCCCTTCGCCGAGCTCAACCTGCGCGTCGCGGCGACCCCGGCGCGGCTGCCGCGCTCGGGCCGCCCGCGCTACGCCGGCGTCTCGTCCTTCGGCTTCGGCGGCGCCAACGCCCATGTCGTGATCGCCGATCCGCCGCCGGCCGGCGCCCGCCCCGCGCCGGCGCGCCGCCCGCAGTTCCTGATGCTGTCGGCGCAATGCGCGGACAGCCTCGCCGAACTCGCCGGCCGCACGGCCGACCATCTCGAACAGGCGAGCCCGCAGGCCGTTGAGCGCATCGCCGCCGCCCTGGGGCGCCGGCGCGAACGCCGGCCCGAGCGGCTCGTGCTGCCGCTCGACGCGCCCGAAGCCGCGGTCGAGGCGCTGCGCGCCGCGGCCTCGGGCGAGGCCGCCGCCGGACCGGCGGCCTTCGGCGCGGCGGTCTTCGGCGCGGCCGCCGGGCGCGCGGGGCCCGTCGTCTTCGTCTATTCGGGCAACGGCTCGCAATGGGCCGGCATGGGCCGGCGCGCCTATCTCTCCGACGACGCCTTCCGCGCCCGCTTCGACGCCGCCGACGCGCTGTTCCAGCCGCTCGCCGGATGGTCGCTCGCGAGCGCCCTGTTCGACGCCGACCTCGCCGAAAAGCTCAAGGCGACGAGCGTCGCCCAGCCGCTGATCTTCGCCATCGAGGCGGCGACCACGCATCGCCTCGGCGAACTCGGCCTCGCGCCCGCCATGGTCTATGGCCACAGCATGGGCGAGGTCGCCGCCGCCGAGGCGGCCGGAATCCTCGACCTCGAAAGCGCCGTGCGGGTGATCCATTTCCGCAGCCTGCGCCAGGAGCTGACGGCGCGGACGGGCGGGCTCAGCGTGCTGTTTGGCCCGCGCGAGACGATCGAGGCGCTCGTCGCCGAAGACGCGGCGCTCGCCGTCGCCGCGCATAATTCGCCGCGCTGCGTCACCGTCAGCGGCCCCGACGCCGCGCTCGAGGCGCTCGCCCGGCGCTGCAGGCCACGCAAGGTCAGGGCGCGCCGGCTCGACATCGCCTATCCGTTCCACAATGCGCTGATGGGCCCGGTCGAGGCGCCGCTGCTCGCCGACCTCGCGGGGCTGCGTCCGCGCCCGGCGCGCCTGCCGTTCATCTCGACCGTCTCCGGCGACCTCCTCGAAGGGCCG
>NZ_JBGAHM010000027.1:13620-47544 GCF_044226135.1 Methylocella sp.
GCGCCCGTGCTGTTCATGGAGGCGACGGAGCGCGCCGCGCGCGCGGGCGGCGCGGTGTTCGTCGAGATCGGCCCCAGCGCGACGCTCGTCGGCGACGTCCGCGACGCCGCCGAAGCCGCGGGCGCGGCCGTCGCGGCGCTCGCCGTGCATCGCCAGAAGGGCGACGACCGCGACGCGTTCCGCCGCGCGGCGGCCGAGGCGCTGGCGCAGGGCGCCGACGTCGACA
Organism: Methylocella sp.; assembly: GCF_044226135.1. NCBI lineage: Bacteria > Pseudomonadati > Pseudomonadota > Alphaproteobacteria > Hyphomicrobiales > Beijerinckiaceae > Methylocella > Methylocella sp. The sequence continues at coordinate 13,847 of NZ_JBGAHM010000027.1, forward strand.
TGGACGCGGCCTTCGGCGACGACCCCGGCGCGCAGGACGGGCTGCCCGCCTATCCGTGGCGGCGCAAGACCTTCCGCGTCGCCGAGACGCCGGAGGCGACCGGCCTGCTGACGCCGCGGCCCTCGCGCCCGCTGATCGGAACGCGCGTCCCGGCCGACGGGCTCGAATGGCGCGGCCAGATCGACGCCGCGCTCGTCCCCGCGCTCGCCGACCATCGCGTCGAGGGCCAGATCCTGCTGCCGGGCGCGGGCTTCGTCGAGATGGCGCTCGCCGTCGCCGCCGACCATACGGGCCAGCCCGCGCCGGCGATCGAGCATTTCGAGATCCTCCAGCCGCTCGCCCTGCCCCCGAACGGCGCGCGCGAGACGCTGTGCCGCGTTTCGCCCTCGACCGGCGTCATCGAGATCTTGAGCCGGCCGCGCCTCGTCGCCGCCCCCTTCACGCTGCACGCCCGCGCCCGCATCATCGAGAAGCCCGGCCCCGCGCCGCAGCTTGCGCCGCGCGCGGCCCCGGGCGAAGCCGTCCCCGGCCGCGAGATCTACGCGCGCGCCGAGCGCGTGGGGCTCGACTTCGGCCCCGCCTTCCGCCAGGCCGCCTCGGCGACCCGCCTCGGCCCCCGCACGATCAGGGTCAATCTGAAGCCGCAGCCGGCGCATGCGGCCGGCGCGCGCTACGGCCTCGACCCGGCGCGGCTCGACTCCTGCTTCCACGGGCTGATCCTGCTGTTCGACGACCTCGCGAAGGAGACGGGGGGGCGCCCGGCGGCCTATCTGCCGGTGCGCGTCGGCGAAATCAGGCTTGAGCGGCCGGGCGCGCCGATCGCCGAGGCGCGCATCGACGTCAGGCGCCGCGACGCCCGCGCCATCGTCGCCGATTTCGCGCTTTTTGACGCCGACGGCGCGCTGGTCGCCACGCTGCGCGAGGCGCGCTACCAGGCCGTGCGCACGCCCTTCGCCGGCGACCTCTCGACCCACGCCCTCGCCTGGGTCAGGAGCCTCGCCGACGCCCCGGCCGCGCCGCGCGGCCGCAACCCGCTGACGCCGCAGGCGTTCCTCGACGCTGCCCGGCCCGAGACCGAAACGCTCGGCGAGCCGCCCGAGGCGCTCGTCCTGATCGAGGGCTTCGCCGCGGCCTCGGCCTTCCGCTTCGCGGCCGCGCTGACGCCGGACGCAAGCCTCGCGCCCGACGCGCTCGTCGCCGCGGGGCGGCTCGCGCCCGAACGCGCCGCCTGGTTCGCCGATCTCGTCCGGGGGCTCGTCGAAAGCGGCCTCGCGATCGAGGCGGACGCCGGCGCGAGGCTCGACCGCGCGCTCGCCGACGACCTGCCCGAGCCCGACGCCGTGCTGCGCTCGCTCGCCGCCGACCACCCCGACCGCGCCGCCGAACTGCTGCTCGCCGCCAGGGCCGGCGCGGGGCTCGACGCGCTCGCGCGCGGCGAAAGTTTCGACGGGTTCAGCGCCGCCGCCGTCGACGGCTTCGAACTCGGCTCGGTCGGGGCCGCGGCCGCCGCCGACGGCGTCGCCGTTCTGCTGCGCCGGCTCGCCGAACGCTTCCCGCCGGGGCGCGCCCTGCGCATCCTCGCGCTCGGCTGCGGCCCGCTGCTGCAGCGCCTCGAAGAGGCCGCGCCCGCCGGCGCGGCCCGCCTTTTCCTCCATGACCCCGACCCGATCCGGCTGCAGCGGGCGAAGCTCGCCGCGCCGCCCCAGTCGAGCGTGCTGTTCCTCGACAGCCTCGCGGGCGCCCCGTCGTTCGACCTCATCCTCGCGGCCGACGCGCTCGGCCGGCTCGCGCCCGACGCCGCCGCGCTCGGCCGCCTGCTCGACGCGCTGGCGCCGGGCGGCGCGCTGGCCGCCGTAGAGCCCGCGCCGTCGCTGTTCCGCGACCTCGTCTTCGGCCTCGACGCGGCGCGGCCGCGCGCGGGCCGCGTTCCCGGGCAGGCGGACTGGCGTCGCCGGCTCGAGGCCGCGCGCTTCGCGGAGGCCGACTGCCGCCAGATCGCCACCGCCGCCGGCCCCGCCCTGCTGCTCGTCGCCGCGCGGTCCGGAGGGGCGGAGCGCGCGCCCGCCGCGCCTCCCGCCGCCGCGCTCATTCAGGGCGGGCAGGCGCTGCGCGGCCCGCTGACGGCGGCGCTCGAAGCCGAGGGCTGCGGCTTCGCCGCCGGCGCCGCCGCGCCCGACGTCATCGTCGAGCTGCCCGATCCGCAGGCCGAAGGCGCCGACCCGGTCGCGACGCTCGCCGCGCGCTGCCTCGCGCTCAAAGCTTCGGCCGAGCGGCTCGGCCAGCGCGGCCGGCTCTTCGTCGTCACCCGCGCGGGGCTTGCGGGCGACCGCGCCTCGCCGGTCGAGGCCGGCGTCGCGAGCTTCTCGCGCGTGCTCGCCAATGAAGTCCCGGCGCTCGTCGTGCGCCGCGTCGACCTTGCGGCCGGGCTCGCGCCGCAGGAGGCGGCGCAACGCCTCGCCGCGCTCGTCTGCGGCGAGACGCCGGAGACCGACCTTCTGCTCGAACCCGGCGCGACGCGCGCGCTGCGCCTCGCCCTCGAGGACGAAGACCCCGCGGCGTCGCCGCCCGCGCCCGCCTGCCGGCTCGAAAAGGGCGAGGGCGGCGCGCTCGACCGCATCCGCTGGACGCCGGCGCAGCGCCGCGCGCCGGGCCCGGACGAGATCGAGATCGAGGTCGAGGCGAGCGGCCTCAACTTCCGCGACGTGATGTGGGGCCTCTCGGTCCTGCCCGACGAAATCCTCGAGGACGGCTTCGCCGGGCCGACGCTCGGCCTCGAATGCGCCGGCCGGGTCGTTCGCGTCGGCGAGGGCGTCGCCGGGTTCGCGCCGGGCGACGCGGTCGTCGCCTTCGCCGGCGGCGCCTTCGCCAGTCATGTCACGATCAGGGCCGACGTCGCGGCGCAGATTCCGCCGGGGCTCGGCGCCGAGGCCGCCGCCTCGATCCCGGTCGCCTTCCTCACCGCCTGGCACGCGCTGATCGAATGCGCGCGGCTCGAAGAGGGCGAGACCGTGCTGATCCATGGCGGCGCCGGCGGCGTCGGCCTCGCCGCGCTGCAGATCGCGCGCTGGCGCGGCGCGACGCCCATCGCCACCGCGGGCTCGCCCGAAAAGCGCGACCTGTTGCGCGCGCTCGGCGCGGCGCACGCCTTTGACGGCCGCTCCGGCGGCTTCGTCGACGAGGTGCGCAAAGCCGCGCCGAACGGCGTCTCGGTCGTGCTGAACAGCCTGTCGGGCGAGGCCATGGAGCGCTCGATCGGCCTGCTTGAGCCCTTCGGCCGCTTCATCGAGCTCGGCAAGCGCGATTATGTGGCGAACACCCAGATCGGGCTGCGCCCGTTCCGCCGCAACCTTTCCTACCATGGCGTCGATCTCGACCAGCTGATCCTCGCCCAGCCGGCGAGGGCGCGCCGCCTGTTCCGCGAGGTCATGGCCCTGTTCGCGCAGGGCGCGCTATGGCCTGTTCCCTATCGCGCCTTCAGGGCGCGCGACAGCGTCGAGGCGATGCGGCTGATGCAGCAGTCGGGGCATGTCGGCAAGATCGTCATCGCGCCGCCAAAGCCCGGCGAGACGCGCCTCGCCCCGCACGCGCGCTTCGCCGCCAATCCCGACAAGACCCATCTCGTGACCGGCGGCTTCGGCGGCTTCGGCCTCCAGACCGCGCGCTGGCTGGTCGAGCATGGCGCACGCCATCTGGCGCTCGTCGGGCGCTCGGGCGCGCAGACGCCGGCCGCGCGCCAGGCGCTCGCCGAGCTGCGCGCGGCCGGCGCGCGCGTGCACGCCGCGGCGGTCGACATGCGCGACGAGGCGGCGGTCGCCGAGCTTCTCGCCACGCTCGCGGCCGAGGCTCCGCCGCTCGGCGGCGTCATGCATGCGGCGGCCGAGCTCGACGACGGCCTCATCGCCCATCTCGACGGCGCAAAGCTCGCGGGCGCGCTCGGCGCCAAGGCCGCCGGAGCCGAACTCCTCGACCGGCTGACGCGCGACGCGCCGCTCGACTATTTCGTGCTGTTCTCCTCGGCGACGACAGCGATCGGCAATCCCGGACAGGGCGCCTATGTCGCCGCCAACGGCTATCTCGAAGGGCTCGCGCGCCGCCGCCGCGCCGAGGGCCTGCCGGCGCTCGCCGTCGCCTGGGGCGCGATCGAGGACGTCGGCATGCTCGCGCGCAACCGGGCCGTGCGCGAGGCGCTCGCGACCCGCGCCGGCGTCAGGGCGATGCCCGCGCGCCGCGCCCTCGAACTTCTGGGCGAGGCTCTGGCGCGGCCCGCGGCGCAGGCCGACGGCGTGCTCGTCGTGGCCGACATGAACTGGCGCCTCGCGCGCCAGAACCTGCCGCTGCTCGGCGCGCCGGCCTACGCCCGCCTTACGAGCGGCGAGGCCGCAGCCGAGTCGGTCGAGCGCGTCCGCATCGACCTCGCCGGCCTCGTCGCGGCGAAAGACCCCGACGAGGTCAGAAAGATCGTGGGCGACGTGATCGTGGAAGAGATCGCGCGCATCCTGCGCCTGCCGGCCGACGCCATGAGCCGGACCCGGCCGCTCGCCGAGATCGGCCTCGATTCGCTGATGGCGGTCGAGCTTGGCGCGAGCCTCGAAGAGCGGCTGTCGCTCGACGCGCCGCTTTCGGCCTCGGCCGGCGGCCTCAACGTGCGCGAGCTCGCCGAGCATATCGTGGCAGCCTCGGCCGGCGCCGCCGACGAGGGCGAGGCGGCGGCGCTGAGCCTCGCCGAAAAGCATCTCGGCCGCCCCGTCGACGCGCCGCTGACCGCGCTCGTCGAGGAGCGCAGCCGCAACCTGACCCAGATCCTGCGCTGACCGTGCCGCGCCCCGTCGCCTATGACGTCACGCGGCTCGCGACGCGGGTTCTCTCGCGCACGCCGAACGGCATCGACCGGATCGATTCCGCCTTCGCCGCGCGCTATCTCCTGGCCCGGCCGGACGACGCCATCGCGGTGATGATGGGGCTTGCCGCCCGGCCGCGCGTGGTCTCGGCGGCGGGCGCGGCCGACATCGTCGAGGGCGTCGCGCGCCACTGGGGCGAGGACGAGACGCCCGAGGCCGACGACGCCCATCTGCGGGTGCGGGCCTTTCTCGAAGGGCGCGCGCCCCGGACCGGCGCCGGCGCGGCGCGCGTGGCGCGCGGACGAACGGGGCGGGCGCAGGGCGTCGGAGCCTGGCTGCGCCGCCACGGCTTTCCGCTGGGCGAAGCGCCCGAGACGGCGCTGCCCGAAGGCGCGCGCTATCTCAACGTCAGCCAGTTCCCGCTGTGGATTCCGGGCTATTTCTCATGGCTCAGGAAGCGCCCCGACGTGCGCGCCGCCTTCTTCATCCATGACGTGCTGCCGCTCGAACACCCGGAATATTTCCGTCCGGCCGAATTCGAGCGCCACCAGCGCCGCCTCGCCAATCTCGCGGCCTTCGCCGCGGGCGCGGTCGTGACCACCGGCGCGGTGCGCGCCGCGCTGCGCGAGCGCCTCAAGCCGCTCGGGCGCGCCGACCTGCCGATTCATGTCGCGCCGATCCCGCCCGCGCCGGTTTTTTCGCGGCCGGCGCCGGCCAGAACGGCGTCGGGCGGCGCGCCCTATTTCGTCGCCTGCGGCACCATCGAGCCGCGCAAGAACCATCTGCTGCTGCTGCATGTCTGGCGCGAGCTGGCGCGGCGCGCGCCGGGCGAGGTCCCGAAGCTCGTGCTCGTCGGGGCGCGCGGCTGGGAAAACGAGAATGTCGTCGACCTGCTCGAACGCTGCCCGGCGGTCGCGGGCCATGTGGTCGAAGCCTCGGGCCTGTCGACGCCGGGCCTGAAGGCGCTGCTCGACGGCGCCTGCGCGCTGCTCGCCCCCTCATTCGCGGAAGGCTACGGCCTGCCGATCCCGGAGGCGCTCGCGGCCGGCGTGCCGGTGATCGCCTCGGACATCCCGGCTTTCCATGAGAGCGGCGCCGGCGCGATCGTGCCCCTGAGCCCGCTCGACGGGGAGGGGTGGCTTGCGGCCGTGCGCGCCTTCGCGCGGGAGGGCTCGCCCGAGCGGGCGGCGGCGCAGGCGAAGGCGCGAAGCTTCCGCCCGCCGGACTGGGACGCCTATTTCGCCGAGGTCGAGAGCTTCGTCGACGGCCTCTGAGCCGGCGCGCGCGACGCCGCCCTTGCGCGCAGGACGGCGTCGTCCTCGGCGCGCAGGCGGCGCGCGGCGGCGGCGAGATTGACGACGAACAGCGCGACGAACACCGAGCCGATCACGCAGAAGGTCAGGTCATAGATCGAGAAGCTCTGGCCGAGGACGCGCATCGTCTCCGGACCGGCCGAGAACATCCAGACGTTGATGGCGATGAGGCCGAGGCGCAGCTCGGTCGGGCCGAGCGCAAGGAACGAAAGCTGGAACCGGCCCGAAGCGTGATTGTACAGGAACACGTACATGCACAGGAGATAATAGCCGATCAGCACGAACAGCGCGACGTCGAGGCGCACATAGGGCGAAAGGCCGAGCCCGCCGAGAATGACGAGATTGCACAGCGCGTCCGAGCCATGGTCGAGCACATAGCCGTAGCGCGGCCGCTCGACGCGCCGGAAGCGCGCCAGGCTGCCGTCGAGCGAATCGCCGAACCAGTGAATGACGAAGCCGAGATTGGCGAGCCAGAAAAAGGCCGGGTCGAAACGGGCGAGCGCATAGCCCAGAAACACGACGCCCGCGCCCACGCCCGCAAGCGCGGTCAGCCGGTCGGGCGTGACGAAGGCCGGCATGCGGGCGCACAGAAAATCGAGCAGGGCGCGCTCGGCGCGCGCGAGCACGTTGCCCTGCACGCGCACGGTGGGCCGCGCCGCCTCCTCGCTCTTGAAGGACTCGATGTCGATGGATTGGGTCAAGCCCGCGCTCCCCGCCGCTTCGATCATGGTCTGGTCGTCCCCGCAGCCGGCGCAGGCGTAGCGCCGCATTGCGGCGGAGTGACGGCTGATCAATCAAAAAAGGCGCCAGCATGACGCTCGGGGGCGCGCTTCGCCGCATGGCCCGGAGGCGCCGCAGATTAAGAAAACAGGCGAAAGTTTAAGAAATCTGCGCATGATGCGCGCTCCTCGGGTCGGGCGCGCGATGACTTCGTTCCTGTCGGCGGCGGCCTTCGCCGCTTTCTTTTTCTGGGCCGTCGTCGCGGTCGCGAGCACGCTGTCGGCCTGGCGCTACGTCTGGGGCCTGCCGCTCGCCGAGACGCCGGGACGCACGCCGCCCGTCGCCGTGATCGTCGCGGTCAAGGGCGCGGGCGCGGCGACCGAGGCCTTTCTGGCGCGGCTGCGCGCGCAGGACTATCCCGCCTATCGCGTCGTCGCCGCCGTCGAGCATGAGGACGACCCGGCCTTTCGCCTGCTCGCCGACGCGCGCGCGGCGCCCGGCGCGCCGCTCGAACTGGTCGTCGCCGGCCGCACGCAGCGGGGCGGGCAGAAGGTCGCGAATCTGCTGGCGGCGCTTGAGCGGCTCGGCCCCGGCGACGAGATCGTGGCCTTCACCGACGCCGACACGCTGCCAGGCCCGCGCTGGCTGCCGCGCCTCGTCTCGGCGCTGGTCGACGCCCATCGCGACGCGGCGACGGGCTATCGCTGGATCCTGCCGGCCGACGGGCGGCTCTCCTCGTGTTTCGTCGCCGCCGCCAACGCCTCGATCGTGACCATGCCGCGCGTCGCCGAGGCCGTGAACCTGTGCTGGGGCGGCTCGACCGCGCTGCCGCGCGCGACGCTCGAACGCGCCGACGTCAAGGCCTTCTGGCGCGGCGCGCTCAGCGACGACCTGCAGATGACCCGCGCGCTGCGCGCCGCGGCAATCGCGGTCCATTCGCCGCGCCAGAGCCTGCTGCTGTCGCCGTTTTCGGCCTCATGGCGCGAGGCCTTCGCCTTCGGGCGGCGGCAATATCGCATCGTGCTGCTGCATGAGCCGCTGCTGTGGGCCTTCGCCGTCGCGACGCTTGCGCTGCCGCTCGGCTGCGGGCTGTTCGCGCTCTGGCTCGCGCTTCACGGCGACCCGGCCGGCCTCGCCTTTCTCATTGCCGCGGCGGCGCTCGGCGACATGCGCTTCCGCTGCCGGCGCCGCATCGTGGCGGCGCTATGGCCCGAGACGGCGCAGGCCGACCTCAGGCTCTACTGGCGCGTCGAGCGCTTTTTGCGCCCGTTGTGGCAGGGGTTTCATCTTGCCTGCGCGCTCGGGGCGCTCGGCTCGCGCCGCATCTCATGGGCCGGGACGGAGTATCTGGTGCGCGCGCCCCAGGACGTCGACGTTCTGGCGCGCCGCGCGACGTTTGAGGCCGCCGCGCCGCAGGCGCGCGTTCAGAGCGCCGACTGATAGACGCGGAACACGCGGGCGCGGCGCGCCGGCAGGCTCTCCACGAGGTTGAGCACGGCGCGGTTCGTTTCGAGCATCCAGCTGATCTCGACGCCCTCGACGCCGGCGCGCCGCGCGGCGTCGAGCGCCTCGGCGAGCAGCAGCGAGACGGCGAGCGCGCCGGTCCGCGTGCCGCGCCATTTGCGGGCGACGCCGATCATCGGCACGCGCGTCAGTCGCGTCGCCCCGAGATGCGTGCCGGCGAGCGCCCTGATCCAGCCGAACGGCCAGAGCCGGCCGTGGAGCCCGCGCAGGGCCTCGTTGACGTCGGGAATCTGGGCGAGCACGGCGACGTCCTCGCCGCCGGCGCGCGCGAGGCGGATCCAGGTCGGGCGCGCCACCGGCAGGGTCAGCGCGGCGATCATCTTCGCCTCGGCGTCGCTCACCGGAATCGAGCCCCAGTTGTCGGCCCAGGCGTCGTTGTAGAGGTCGAGCACGCGCCGGAACCCGCGCGCGAAGCCCGTCAGCGTCAGCCCCTCGGTCACGACGCCGCGCACGCCGGCCCGCGCCGCAAGCCGCGCGACGCGCTCGGGAAAATCCGTCGTCCCGACGTCGCAGACATAGGCGTAAAGGTCCATCGCCTTGACGAGGCCGAGCGCTTCGAGCCGCGCCGCGTAATGCGGCGGCGCGTGATTGGTGCGCACGACATGCGGCTCGTCGAAGCCCTCGACGAGCAGCCCGGCCTCATGGTTGATGGTGAGGCTGAACGGCCCGCGCATCAGGCGCATGCCGCGCGCGCGCAGAAAATCGCCCGCCGCGCCGAGCAGGGCGGCGAAGACCTCCGCGTCGTCGACCGCCTCGATCAGGCCGAAATGGCCGCAGGCGTCATGATATTTCGCGAGATGGGCGCGGTTGACGACCGCGGCGATCCGCCCGACCGGGACGCCGTCGCGCAGCGCCACGAAGGCCCCGACCTCGTTCTCGCGCAGGACCGGCGAGCGTTTCGGGTCGAGCGCGCGGCGCGTCTCCTCGGCCGGAAGCTCGATCCAGCGCGAATTTCTCGCCTGCCCCGCCCGCGCCGCGGCGATGAAGGCCTCAACGTCGGCGCGCGAACGCGCCTCGCGCAGCTCAAGCCCTGTCACCGCCCGGCCTTTCTCGTCAGCCCCCTCGGGCGCATTCCGTCAGCCCTTTTGGGCGAAGCCGCAGACGTCGCGCAGCGCGGGGTTGGCGTTGACCGCCTCGATCGCGCGGCCGACCGCCCCGATCGTGAAGGCGATCTGCTCGCGCGTGTGCTCGCTCGTGACAAAGAAGCGCAGCCGCGCGCCGCGCTCGGGCACGGCCGGATGAATGATCGGCTGCACATTGACGCCGCGCGCGAACAGCTCCTGCGAGAGCGCGACCGCGCCGACCGAATTGCCGGTGACGATGGGCACGATCGCCTCGCCCGCGCTCAGGCCGACGTCGAGCCCCGCGGCCTTCGCGCTCGCAAGGAAGCAAAGGCCCGCCGCGCGCAGCCGCCCGACCCGCTCGGGCTCCTGGCGCATGAGCGCGAGCGCGGCTTCGGCCGCGGCCGCGAGCGGCGGCGACAGGCCGACCGAATAGACGAAGCCGCCCGACATGCATTTGAGATATTCGACCAGCGCCTGCGCGCCGGCGACGAAGCCGCCGCAGGCCGCGAGCGTCTTCGACAGCGTGCCCATCCAGATGTCGACCTCGCGCGGGTCGACGCCCGCCGCCTCGAACAGGCCGAAGCCGCGCGCGCCGAGAACGCCGAGCCCATGCGCCTCGTCGACCATCAGCCAGGCGTCGTGGCGCCGCTTGATCTCGACGAGCCGGGCGAGGTCCGGGCTGTCGCCGTCCATGCTGTAGAGCCCCTCGACCACGATCAGGCAGCGCTGGGCCGCGCCGCGATGGGTCCTCAGCACATCCTCGAGCGCGTCATAGTCGTTGTGCGGAAAGCTGCGCCGCTCGGCGCGGGAGAGCTGCGCGCCGAGCGTGATCGAATTATGCGCGAAACTGTCGTGGACGATGAGATCCTTCGGCCCCATGAGCGCGCCGATGGTCGAGACATTGGCGCCATGGCCGCTGACGAAGACGACGCAGTCCTCCTGCCCGTAATGGGCGGCGAGCGCCGCTTCGAGCGCGCGATGGCCGGGCCGCTCGCCGGCGACGACGCGGCTCGCCGAGGCCGAGGTTCCGTAAAGGTCGATGGCCCGCCGCGCCGCCGCGCGCACGGGTTCGCAGCCATTGAGGCCGAGATAGTCGTAGGACGAGAAATTGACGAAGCTTTTGCCGTCGATGACGGTGGTCGCCCCGGCCGCCGTCTCGTGCAGGCGGAAGAACGGGTTTTCGAGCCCGACGACCGCCGCCATGGCGCGTTGCAGCCGCAGCTCCTGATAGCCCGGCAGGGTCGAAAAATCGGTCGCCTCCGGGCGCGCGCCCTGCGCCGCCGGCTCGGGCGCCGGCGCGTCGGCGGATTTCGCCTGCGCGCCGAGACGGTTGGCGAAGAGGCGCCCGAGCTTGCGCCTTTCGTCCTCGCCGAGATCCGGCCGTCCCCGCGCGCTCATCGCCGCCCTTTCTGTCCGTCCGGGGCGCGCCGAGCGCGGCCCTCGCCCCGACGGCGCCGCCGTCCGTCTGTATCGGCGCCGGCGCGCGACGTAAAGTTGTGATAAGCCGCCGGGGCCGCTAGGCTCGGCGTAACGCGCGCGCTCAGGAGGCCGCTTGACCCATTTGGATCATGCCCCGCCCTGCCCCGTCACCGGCGCGCCGGCGGCGTTCGTGCAGAGCGTCGGCTGCGGCTTTCTGGCGAAGCTGTGGAAGATCGAGTTCGGCGTCGACGCCGGCCCGAGCCTCGCCGGCCATGACCGGCTCTCGCTCTGGCGCTCGCCGACCGGGCTCATGTTCTTCGATCCCGCGCCCGAGGGCGACGCGCGGTTCTACAAAAGCTTTTACGCGCGGCTCGGCGACAGGGCGCTGCCCGGCCCCGGCCGCCCGCGCGCCGAATATGAGATGGCGGCGCGCCTTGCGCCGCGCGGCGGGCGCGTGCTCGACGTCGGCGCGGGGGCCGCGCAGGCGTTCCGGCCGTTTTGCGAAGGCGCCGACTATCACGCCTTCGACCCGCATTTCTCGCCGGGCTCGGCCTTCGCCGAAGACGCCGGCTTCGACCTCGTCTGCGCCTTCCAGGTGATCGAGCATGTGGCGCGGCCCGCGCCCTTCTTCGCCCGCATGGCGCAGGCGGCGCGGCCCGGCGGGCGCGTCGCGCTCTCGGTTCCGCACGCCCCTTCGGCCATGACGCGCCTGCCGAATTTCCTGATGAACGCGCCGCCGCATCATCTCACATGGTGGACGCGCGACGCGCTCGAAGCGCTTTGCGCGCGCGAGGGGCTTGAGGCCGAGGCCGTGCTGGCGATTCCCTGGGGGCCGATCGACTCGCTGATTTTCTGGGCGTCGCGCTGCACGCCGGGGCGGCGCGCGCTTTACTACAGGGCGGCGTGGTCGTGGCACGCGGCGGCGCTGCTCGGCTTTGCGCTGGGCTTCGCCGCGAACGCGGCGTTCGGGCCGCCGCGGCCGACGCGCGACGAAGGCGCGGGACTGCTGCTGATCGCCCGCAAGCCCTTGTAGACGATGATGACGTCAGTGCGCCTTGCGATAGAACTCGACGGCGTCGTCGATGTCGCCGAAGGCGAGCAGCTTGCCGCGATGCAGCACGAGGCCGCGGTCGCAATAGGTCTTGATGGTGCCGACGTCATGCGACACCATGATCATGCTGGAGCGGCCGCGCTTCTCGTCAAAGGCCTGGCGCGCGCGCAACGTGAAGCGGCTGTCGCCGACCGCGGTGATCTCGTCGACGAGATAGCAGTCGAAGTCGATCGCCATCGACAGGCCGAAGGCGAGGCGCGCGCCCATGCCCGAAGAATAGGTGCCGACCGGCATGTCGAAATAGGGCCCGAGTTCGGCGAAATAATCGACGAACTCCATCACGCGGCGCAGGTCCGCGCCATAGATGCGGCTCACGAACTTGATGTTCTCGCGCCCCGTCATCATCGGATGGAAGCCGCCGCCAAAGCCAAGCGGCCATGACAGGCGCACGTCGCGCCGGATATGGCCGACGTTGGGCAGTTCGGTGCCGGCGAGAAGCCGCAGCAGCGTCGACTTTCCGGTCCCGTTCGGCCCGAAGATTCCATAGGAATGGCGCGTGTCGAAGGTGTAGCTGACATTGTCGAGCACCACCTTGCGATGGTTCTCGGTCCTGTAGACCTTGGTCACGCCGAGGAGGCGGATCATGGCTCAGCCGATCCCGAGGCGGCGCATCAGCCTGCGCCCGCCAAGGTAGAGCAGCGCCGCGGCGCCGACGCTCAACAGGCTGAACAGCATGCGCATCGGCCCGCTCGGCTCATAGGGCAGCGCCGGGGCGACGAAGGCCGCGAGATAGACTTTCTTCTCCTGGGCGTTGACCTTTGCGCGTTCGAGCGCCGCGGCCGCCTGGGTGTATTGCTTCTCGGCGATCTGGCGTTCGAGTTCGAGCTCGTCGAAGCGGGTGATCTTGGCCGAGAGCGCGTCGGGCTGCGAGGCCGTCTGCGAGGTGACCTGCGCCTCAAGGCTGGCGATCTGCTCGCCGATCACGTCGGCGCGCGCGCGCATGATCTGCACCTGCGGCGCGTTGGCCCCGACCCTGCCGCGCGCCGCCGCCTTGATGTCCTGTTCGATGTGGATCTTCTCGAGCCTGAGTTCCGAGACGAGCTTGTCGACGCCCTCGGCGGCGCGGCGCGGATCGAGCGTCGCCTGGGCGTTGCGCAGGTCGCGCAGGGCGAGGCGCGCCGCCGAAAGCCGGTCCTCGGCGCGCGAAAGCTCGGTTTCGGCGAGCGTCACGGCGTCGTTCAGCGCGCGCGTCGACAGGCCGTTGACGAGGCGCTCGCTCAGCGAGACCGCGGCGTCGGCGATCTTCAGCGTGTCCTGCGGCGAATAGGCGTAGACCCTTAAGGTGACGATGCCCGAGGGGGATTCGATCGAGGTCTGGACGTGCGAGCGCCAGTATTTGGCGAATTTCTCGATCGGCAGGCTCGGGTCGAAACGTGAGAAAGAGTCGATTCCGGGGCGCGAATAGAGCGCGCGCAGGTCGACCTCCTTTTCGAGCGCCTCGACGATCGCCTGGCTCTTCACGTAATCGGCGACGATCAGGGAGTCCTGCACCTGGGTGAAGGAGCCGAGTCCCGTCAGCAGCGACACGGCGTCGGAGGCGACGCGCTCGCCGCCGCGCACGGCGAAGCGCGACTCGGACAGATAGACGCTCGAGGCGAAGACCGAAAAATACAGCACGCCGGCGAGCGCCGGCAGGGCGAACAGCAGCGCGAAGGCGACCATGGCGCCGCGCTCGCGGCGCAGGCGCCTGAGGCCGGAGCCGCTGAAATAGGCGCCGACGCGCTGCGGCAGGCGTCCCGCGCCGGCGCGCGGACGGGCGGCGCGCAGGGCCCGCGCGGCGCTGCGCCATTCCTCGGCGGCGGCGGCGGCTTTTTTGAGCGAGGACGCCTGCGCCAGCGCGAGCGCGCGCGACTTCTCGCGCTTCGCCGCTTCGCCCGCGTCCGTCATGGGGTCCGCGGCGGCGTCGACCTCCCGCTCGTCGGCGTCGGTCATCGCGCCTCGAATTCCGGGCGGCGGCCGGCGGGCCGCCGCCGACACGCAGGGAAGCAAGCGTCGGGCTGCATGGGGCCGGACCCTATCAAATCGGGCCGCGCGCGCAAGTTTCGGCGAAGCGGGCGCGCGCGCGGGCCTCAGCGCATCATGACATAGCCGCCCGGCGCGGCCTCGAGCGGCGGATAGCCCGCGAGCGGCGCGCCCATCGGCGGCGGGGCCACGGGCGCCGGCGACGAGCGCGCGTCGAGCCAGTCGGCGAAGGCCGGCCACCATGAGCCGGTCTCGCGGCGCGCCGCCTCGCGCCATTCGTCGGCGGCGAGGCACGGCCCGTCGGCGGCCTTGGCGGCGATCTGGTAGCGCCGGCGCGGCCGCCCGGGCTCGGAGACGATGCCGGCGTTATGCCCGCCGCTCGTCAGCACGAAGGTCACGTCGGCGTCGCCGCACAGATAATGGATCTTGTAGACCGAGCGCCAGGGCGCGATATGGTCGCGCTCCGTGCCGACGACGAACAGCGGGACGCGCAGGTTCTGCAGCGCCACGGCGCGGCCGTCGACCATCACCCGCCCCGCGGCCAGCTCGTTGCCGAGATAGAAGCGGCGCAGATATTCGGCGTGCATGCGATAGGGCATGCGCGTCGAATCGGCGTTCCAGGCCATGAGGTCGAACATCGGGCTGCGCTCGCCCATGAGATATTCATGCACGTGCCGCGACCAGATGAGGTCGTTCGAGCGCAACAGCTGGAACGCCCCGGCCATCTGGTCGGACGAGAGGAAGCCCCTGTTCCACATCATGCTTTCGAGAAAGCGCGTCTGGCTGTCGTCGATGAACAGGGCGAGCTCGCCGGGCTCTGAGAAATCGGTCTGGGCGGCGAGCAGGGTCAGCGAGGCGAGCCGGTCGTCGCCCGAGCGCGCCATCGCCGCGGCGGCGATCGACAGCAGCGTGCCGCCGAGGCAGTAGCCCGCCGCATGGACCCTGCGGCCCGGCAGGATCGCCGCGATGGCGTCGAGCGCCGCCATGACGCCCATGCGGCGATAGTCGTCGAGCCCGAGGTCGCGGTCGCCGGCGTCGGGATTGCGCCACGAGATGCAGAACACCGTATGGCCGCGCTGCGTCAGGTAGCGGATCAGCGAATTGTGCGGCGACAGGTCGAGAATGTAATATTTCATGATCCACGCCGGCGTGACGAGGATCGGCTCGGCCTTCACGACCTCCGTCGCCGGGGCGTACTGGATCAGCTCCATCAGATGGTTGCGCAGCACGACGCGGCCGGGCGTGACGGCCACGTCGCGGCCGGGGATGAAATTTTCCGCGCCGACGGGGGGGCGCCCGGTCGCGAGCCGGCTCGCGTCTTCGAGCCAGTTGGCGAAGCCCTCCGCGAAATTGGCGCCGAAGGTCGAGACCGCCTTGTCGATCACGTCCGGGTTGGCGAACGGGTTGTTCGAGGGCGAAAACACGTCGAGCATCTGCCGCGCCATGAAGGACACGACGTCCTCGTGATGGCGCGCGACGCCCGGCACCTCATGGGTGGCGTTGTGCCACCATTGCTGCGCCAGCAGAAAGCTCTGCGCGAACAGCGCGTGCGGCTGCCGGCGCCAGCCCGGCGAGGCGAAACGCAGGTCGCCGGGCAGCGGCTCGATGCAGGGCGGCGCGTCCTTCGAGACGCTCGCGGCGACGAGATGGGCGAAAAGGCGCAGGCTCTTGCGCTGCGCCTTGGCGGCAAGCTCCATGCGCTTGCCGGGCGCGCCCGCGAGATGGACCGCCCAGTCGAACGAGGCGAGCGCGAGCGCGGCCGGCGACAGGCCGCCGGTGGCCTGGCCGAGCAGCGCCTCCCACATGCGGTCGACGGCGCGATAGGCCTCGCCGCCAAGGCTTTCCGCCTGCGGCGCGAAGGACGGGGCGGGCGGCGCGGCCGGAACGGGCAAGGGGGCGGCGGGCGCGGCCGGCGGGAATGGGAGGAGGGTCTGCGGCTTCGCGTCCATCTGCGGCTCCCGTCGTCCTTCGGCCCTTCGCGTCCGGGCGCCCGTTTCCCCGCCGGCGCGGACCGGCTAGTCCTAACGGCGCGAAGGGCCGCGAGTCAAAGCGCCCCGCGCCGTTTCGCCGTCCCAGGGAGATTCGCGATGACCCGCATCCTCGGCCTTTCGGGCAGCCTCAGGCGCCTTTCGTTCAACTCCGGCCTTCTCGCGGCCGCGGCCGAGCTCACGCCCGAAGGGGCGAGCCTCGACGTGCTGACGCCGAAGGGCGTGCCGCTCTATGACGCCGACCTCGAGGCGGCCGAGGGCCTGCCCCCTTCCGTCGTCGCGCTCAAGGCGGCGATCGCCTCGGCCGACGGGCTGCTGCTCGCCACGCCCGAATACAACAACGGGATTCCGGGCGTGTTCAAGAACATGATCGACTGGGCCTCGCGCCCGGCCGGCGACATCGCGCGCCTGTTTGGCGGCAAGCCCGTCGCGCTCGTCAGCGCCTCGCCCGGGGGCCTTGGCGGCGTGCTGGCGCAGGACGCCTGGCTCTCGGTGCTGCGCACGCTGGGGACGCGGCCCTGGTTCGAGGGCCGCCTGATGGTCTCGCGCGCGGGCGCGCTGTTCGACGAGAACGGACGCCTCAGGGACGAGCCGACGCGCGAGCGGCTCGGCGTCTTCGTCTCGGGCTTCGTCGCCTTTGTGCGGGCGCAGCCGGGCTCGGCCTGACCGGCGGCGCGCCGGCGCTCGCTTGCGGGCGCGCGCCGATGCGCCTATGTCTGATTTCAAATCATTTTAACCTCGCGCGGACGCGCCCTGCGTCTCCTTTCAGGCCGCGCGTCCATCCCGGATCCCTGCCAACCCCGAGGTTTTCATGAGCGGCGAAACGACGCCCCGCGAGGCGATGGAGTTTGACGTCGTGATCGTGGGCGCGGGGCCGTCAGGCCTCGCCGCGGCGATCCGCCTGAAGCAGCTTTCGCCGTCGCTCGAGGTCTGCGTCCTCGAAAAGGGCTCGGAGGTCGGCGCGCATATCCTGTCGGGCGCCGTGATCGAGACCCGCGCCCTCGACGAGCTGATCCCCGACTGGAAAGAGAAGGGCGCGCCGCTGCTCACGCCGGCGAAGGACGATCATTTCGTCTTCCTGACGCGGACGCGCGCCTTCGAGCTGCCGACGCCGCCGACCATGAACAATCATGGCAACTACATCATCAGCCTCGGCAATCTCTGCCGCTGGCTCGGCGCGCAGGCCGAGGAGCTCGGCGTCCAGATCTTTCCGGGCTTCGCCGCGGCCGAAGTCCTTTATGACGACGCCGGGGCCGTGCGCGGCGTCGCCACCGGCGACATGGGCGTCGGCCGCGACGGCGCGCCGACCGAGAACTACGCCCGCGGCGTCGAGCTGCTGGCGCCCCAGACGATGTTCGCCGAAGGCTGCCGCGGCTCCCTGACCAAGACCCTGTTCGAGCGCTTCAGCCTGCGCGACGCCTGCGCGCCGCAGACCTATGGCCTCGGGCTCAAGGAGCTGTGGCGCGTCGAGCCGGCAAAGCACCGGGCGGGCCGCGTCGTCCACACCGTCGGCTGGCCGCTCGACCCGAAAACCTACGGCGGATCGTTCCTCTACCACCTCGAGGACAATCAGGTCGCGGTCGGCTTCGTGGTCGGGCTCGGCTACCAGAACCCCTATCTCTCGCCGTTCGAGGAGTTCCAGCGCTTCAAGACGCACCCTTCCGTGCGCCCGCTGTTTGAGGGCGGAACGCGGATCTCCTATGGCGCGCGCGCCATTTCGGCCGGCGGGCTGCAGTCGATCCCGAAGCTGACCTTCCCGGGCGGGCTTCTCATCGGCGACGCGGCGGGCTTTTTGAACGTGCCGAAGATCAAGGGCACGCACACCGCGATGAAGTCCGGCATGCTGGCGGCCGAAAGCGTTTCGGCGCTGTTTGAGGCCGGCGTGGCGGCGGGGGCGCAGGCGTCGTCCTATCCCGAGGCCCTGCGCGAGAGCTTCGTCTATGAGGAGCTCCACCTCGCCCGCAACATCAAGCCGTCGTTCAAATGGGGGCTTTACGCGGCGATGGCCTATTCCGCGCTCGACGCCTACGCGCTGCGCGGCCGCGCGCCCTGGACCCTGCCGCACAAGCCCGACCATCTGACGCTGAAGACCGTCTCGCAGGCGAAGCCGATCGCCTATCCAAAGCCCGACGGCGTCGTCTCCTTCGACCGGCTGTCCTCGGTGTTCGTGTCGAACACGAACCATGAGGAGAACCAGCCCTGCCATCTGAAGCTCAAGGACCCCGACGTTCCGGTGAAGCTCAACCTGCCGCTCTATGACGCGCCCGAGCAGCGCTACTGCCCGGCCGGCGTCTATGAGATCGTCGAGGGTCCGGCGCTCAGGATCAACGCGCAGAACTGCGTCCACTGCAAGAGCTGCGACATCAAGGACCCCACCCAGAACATCGACTGGACCACCCCCGAGGGCGGCGGCGGGCCGAACTATCCCAACATGTGAGGCGGCCGGCGCGGCCGGGCCCGGCCATGGCGGTCCTGATCGGGGCGCTTTTCGTCCTTCTTGCGCTCGCCGCGGCGACGGGGCTTTCGCTGCGGCTGCTGTTCCCGCTGCCGCCGCTCGCGCCGCGCCGGCCCTCGCGCACGCTGAAGAGCGGCGACGAGTCGGCGCTCGGGCGCGGCGCGCGCAAGGCGGCCGAGGGGCGCGGGCGGCTCTCGGGCTTTCGCCTGCTCGACGACGGGCGGGAGGCCTTCGCCGCGCGCGCCCTGCTCGCCCGCAAGGCCGAGCGCTCGCTCGACGTCCAGTGCTACATCTGGCGCGGCGACCGCTCCGGGACGCTGCTGCTCGAAGAGCTGCGCGAGGCGGCCGACCGCGGCGTGAGGGTGCGCCTGCTGATCGACGACAACGGGACGGCGGGGCTCGACCTCGCGCTTGCGGCGCTCGACCGCCACCCGCTGATCGAGGCGCGGCTGTTCAACCCCTTCGTGATCCGGCGGCCGAAGGCGGTCGGCTATCTCGCCGATTTCGCGCGCCTCAACCGCCGCATGCACAACAAATGCTTCATCGCCGACCAGCGGGCCGCGATCGTCGGCGGGCGCAACATCGGCGACGAATATTTCGGCGCGCGCGACGAGGGGCTGTTCCTCGACCTCGACGCGCTCGCGGTCGGGCCGATCGTCGACGAGGCGGCGCGCGACTTCGACCGCTACTGGGCGAGCGAGCGCGCCTATCCGGCCGCCCAGATCCTGCCGCCCGTGCCGGAGCGCGCGCTTGGCGCGCTCGCCGCCGCGGCCTCGATCGCCGAGCGCGATCCGACCGCGCGCGCCTATGTCGAGGCGGTCCGCGCCATCCCCATCGTCGACGATCTCGCCGCCGGCCGGCTCGATTTCGAATGGGCGCCGGCGCGCCTCGTCAGCGACGATCCGGCCAAGGCCATGGGCGTCGCCCGCGCCCGCCTGCTCGCCCGCGCGCTCGGCCGGGCGCTGCGCGGGCGCCGGCGCCGCGAGCCGAAGAGCGGCGCAGGCGCAGGCGCCGCGCCCGCCGACCAGGGGCGCGGCGCGGGCTATCTGTCATCGCGGCGCGCCCGGGTCGAGACGCTGTTTTCGGCGCTGCATGACATCCTCGGCGCGCCAAGGCGCCAGGTCGACCTCGTCTCGGGCTATTTCGTGCCGACGCGGGCCGGCGTCGACGCGCTCGCCGCCATGGCCCGCTCCGGCGTCAGGATCAGCGTCGCCACCAACGCCTTCGAGGCGACCGACGTGTGGCTCGTCCATGCGGGCTACGCCCACTGGCGCAAGCGCCTCGTCGCCGCCGGCGTCCGGCTTTATGAAATGCGCGGCGCGCCGCGGGCCGAAGGCGCGCCGCCGCGCCGCCGGCTGATCGGCGCGGGCTCGGGCGGCGCGCCCGGCGGCTCCGGCGAGGCGCTGCGCTCGGCGGGCTCGACGCTGCACGCCAAGACCTTCGCCGTCGACGGGCGCAGGCTGTTCGTCGGCTCGTTCAATTTCGACCCGCGCTCGATGCGCCTCAACACCGAGCTTGGCGTCGTGATCGAGAGCGAGGCGCTGGCGCGCGCGGTCGAGGAAGCGTTTTCGACCACGATCCCCGAGCGGGCCTATGAGGTCGCGCTCGGCCCGCGCGGGCGCCTTGAATGGCGCGAACGGCGGGGGGGCGCGGTCGTCGTCCATGCGCGCGAGCCCGGCGCGCGCCTGTGGCAGCGCTGCGGCGTCGCGCTTCTGTCGCGCCTGCCGATCGAATGGCTGCTGTGAGCGCGCGCCTCAGGGGTCGAAGGTGAAGAACAGGAAGGTCGCGAAGATCACGAGATGCACCGCGCCGTAAAGCACGTTGGAGCGCCCGGCCCCGAGCGTGAGCGTGGAGACGAGCAGGGTCAGGACCAGCATGACCATGCTGAACGGGTCGAGGCCGAGCGTCAGCGGCTTGTCGAGATAGAGCGCGACCGCGACCACCGTCGGAAAGGTCATGCCGATGGTCGCGAGCGAGGAGCCGAGCGCGAGATTGAGCGATTTCTGGATCTGGTCCTTGCGCGCCGCCTGCAGGGCCGCGACGCCTTCGGGCATCAGGATGAGAATGGCGACGACGAGGCCCGTGACCGGCGCCGGCGCGCCGATCGCGAGCCGCGCCGTCTCGACCACGGCGGCGAATTTCTTCGACAGGAGAATGACGCCGACGAGCGCCGCAAACAAAAGCGCCACGCTCGCCACGAGCCGCGCCCGCGCGACGTCATGGGCGCCGTCCTCATGCTCGCTCTCGGTCAGCGCCACGAAATAGTCGCGGTGCCGGACGGTCTGGATGAACAGGAAGGCCCCATAGAGGGCGATCGTCGCCACGCCCACGAAGATCAGCTGCCCCTTGGCGTAGGACGGCCCCGAGGCTTGCGTGAAATTGGGCAGGATCAGCGTGATCGTGGTCAGCACCAGAAGCACGGTCAGATAGGCGCCCGAGCCGGTGACGCGGTAGCTCTGCTCGCGGTAGCGCAGGCCGCCGGCGAGGAGGCACAGGCCGGTGAGGCCGGCGCAGACCGTCATCACCACGGCGAACACCGTGTCGCGCGCGAGCGCCGGGCTGCCGTCGGGGTCGGTCAGCATCACCGAGGCGATCAGCGCCACCTCGATGATCGTGACGGCCGCGGTCAGCACCAGCGTGCCGAAGGGCTCGCCCGTGCGATAGGCGATGATCTCGGCGTGATAGACCGCCGCGAACACCGCCCCGAACAGGACGGGGACGAGCAGGACGGCGAGGATCGTGCCCAGCACGCCGGGCGCAAAGGCGTCGCCGAGGCCAAGCGCGCTCGCCGCGCCATAGAACACGAAAGCGAGGACGGGGTTGAGCCACGCCGTGACGGGCATGGGGCGAAGGGCGTGGTCGGAGCTCATCTGGAAACGCGGATCCTTGGAGGGCGGCGGCGCCCGGACAGGGACGCGAGGGCGCGGCGACGGGCGCGCGCCGAAGCGGACGCCGGCCTTGTAGCAGATTTTGAGCTTTTGGGCGCGCAGCCGCGCGGCGGGCGATCCGCCGGGTCAGTCGATGAGGTTGACGAGGGCGCCTTCGCCGCCGGCGAGCCAGAAGCCGCGCGCCGCCTCCATATGGCGGCGCCAGTGGCGCTCGGCCTCCTCGGCCTCGCCCGCGGCGATCAGGTCGATGAGCTTCTGCTGGGCGGCGACGACGATCTGCGCGAGCCGCGCGCGCGCGTCGGCCCGCTCCTCGTCGAACCGCGCCTCGACCAGCGCCTGGTGCCGCTCGACGAGGCTTTGCAGCACCACGCCGAGGAGCGCCAGCGTCTGGCTGCCCGAATGGGCGAGCAGGATGCGGTGGAATTCGGCCAGCGCGACGCAGAGCGCGCCGAAATCGTCGCCGATGTCATATTCGGCGTCGACCTGCGCCTGCAGCGCCTGCGCCGTCTTCTGCGGGCGCTCGCGCGCGGCGCGGGCCGCGGCGGCGGGCTCGATGAGCAGCCGCGCCTCGTAAATGTCGGCGAGCGTCGCGCCCTGCGCCTGCAGCGCGACGCCGGCGGCGCGCGAGACCGAGCCGGCCGTCGGCTTCAGCACGCGCGCCCCGCCGCGCGCGCCGCGCAGCACGACGAGCAGATCCTCCGATTCGAGGATGCGGATCGCCTCGCGGATGGTCGGGCGCGAAACGGAGAACTGCTCGATCAGCCTCGGCTCCGCCGGCAGCAGGTCGCCCGCCGCCAGTTCGCCCCTGATGATCGCGGCGCGGATCTGGTTGGCGACGAGATCGGCCGCCTTCGTGCTTCTGGTTTGCTCGACCGGCCTGAAACAGGCCGGCGTGGGCTCGGCGGGGGACGCATGCGTCGTCAAGGTCGGGGCGCTCCTTCGGGCGCGCGGACGAGGGCCGTGGAGCCGAGCCGCTCGGCGTTAGTTTTGAACGTCTCTATTCGGAATCGGACGCGTTGGAAAAGAAAATCTGCGCCGGCCGGCGGACTTTGGCCGAGCCCCAGCCTGCGGATTTGGCGCGCGGGCTTGATCTGACACATGGCGCCCCCCGTCGCGCGGCCTAAAGTGCCCGGCCAGCGTCGCGCGCCGCCGGAGATCAAGCCATGTCCCATGAATCCGACGGCCATAAGGCCGCCGAAGACGAAGCCGCCGATCCGATTCTCGTCTCCCGCTACGCCGCGGCCCTGCCGCGCTACACGAGCTATCCGACCGCCAATCATTTCCATGCCGGCGTCGATCAGGCCCATATGCGCGCCTGGCTTGGGGCGCTCGACCGGGCGCAGCCGGTTTCGGCCTATCTGCATGTGCCGTTCTGCCGCGACCTGTGCTGGTACTGCGGCTGCTCGACCAAGGCGACGCGCCGCTACGCCCCGGTTTCGGACTATGTCGACACGCTCGAGGCCGAGCTCGCCTCGGTCGCCGAGGCGCTGGGCTTCAGGCCGCGCCTCGCGCATCTCCATTTCGGCGGCGGATCGCCCGACATCCTGACCCCCGCCGACGTCGAGCGGCTCGTCGGCGCGCTCGCCATGACCTTCGACTTCGAGCCCGACATGGAGTTCGCGGTCGAGATCGACCCGCGCCTCCTGACCGGCCCCGGCGTGCGCGCCTTTTCGCGCGCCGGCGTCACCCGCGTCTCGCTCGGGGTTCAGGATTTCGACCTCGCCGTGCAGGAGGCGATCGGCCGGCTGCAAAGCTTCGACGAGACGCGAAGCGCGGTCGAGGCGTTCCGCGCCGCCGGCGCCGCGAGCGTCAACCTTGATCTCGTCTACGGCCTGCCGCGCCAGACGCTGGCGAGCCTTTCGTCCACCCTCGACCGGGCGCTGAGCCTCGCGCCCGACCGCATCGCGCTGTTTGGCTACGCCCATCTGCCGCAAAAGCTGCCCCAGCAGCGGCTCGTCGACGAAGCCGCCCTCCCCGGCCCCGCCGAGCGCTTCGCGCAGGCGCGGCTCGCCGAAGACAGGCTCGCCGCCGCCGGCTATGTCCGTCTCGGCATCGACCATTTCGCGCGGCCCGAAGACAGTCTCGCGACCTCGCGCCTGTCGCGCAACTTCCAGGGCTATACGGCCGACGGCTGCGAGACCCTGATCGGGCTCGGCGCCTCGGCGATCTCGCGCTTTCCGCAGGGCTATGTCCAGAACGCGGCCGCGGTCGGCGTCTACAAGACGTTCGTCGAGGCCGACGGGCTCGGCGCCGGCCGGGGCTTCGAGCTTTCGTCCGAAGACCGCATGCGCGCCTTCGTCATCGAGCGGCTGATGTGCGACTTCGCCTTTCCGGGCAGGGAGCTTCGGGCGCGCTTCGGCGCGGCCGCCGACGCGCTCGTCGCTCAGGCCGGGGCGCTGCTCGCGGCCGATGACGAGCGCTTCCTCGCGCCGACGCCGCAGGGCTTCCGCCTGACCGCCCGCGGGCGCCCCTTCGTGCGCCACATCGCCGCCCGTTTCGACGCCTATCTCGAACAGGGCGCGGCGGCCGGCGCGAAGCATTCGCTCGCGGTCTGACCGGCGGCGCGGCGCGCGCCCGGGCCGTACGCGCCAGGTTCATGAAGGCGGATTTCATGACGGGCGAATTTTATGAATTTTCGGCGCGCCCCCTGCGCGGCGGCGCGGCGGCTCCCTTTTCGCGCTACGAGGGGCAGGCCGCGCTCGTCGTGAACACGGCGAGCAAATGCGGCTTCACGCCCCAATATGCGGGGCTTGAGGCGCTGCACGAGACGTTCGGCCCCGCCGGCCTCGCGGTGCTCGCCTTCCCCTGCGACCAGTTCGGCGGGCAGGAGCCCGGCGACGCCGAGGCGATCGCCAACGGCTGCCTCGTCAATTACGGCGTCTCGTTCGCCGTCTTCGAGAAGGTCGAGGTCAACGGGCCCCGCGCCCATCCGCTGTTCGTCTGGCTGACGGACGCGCTGCCGGGCCTTTTCGGGCGCGCCGTCAGATGGAACTTCACCAAGTTCCTCATCTCGCGCGAGGGGCGCCCGCTGCGCCGCTTCGCGCCCTTCACGGCGCCCGAAAAGCTCGAAGGGCCGATCCGCGCCGCGCTCGACGGCTGACGGCGCGCCGGCGGCCAGCGCGTTTTCAGCGAAAGCCTGCAACCTTTACTGGAAATGCTCAGAGCTTGCGCAGCTCGACGTCGGTGATGCGGTGGTCCGCGCCCTTGGTCAGCACCAGATTGGCCCGCGCCCGCGTCGGCAGCAGGTTTTCATGCAGGTTGCGCAGGTTGATCTCGCGCCAGATCTCGCGCGCCGCCGCCTCCGCCGCCTCGGTGGACAGTTCGGCGTATTTGCGGAAATAGGACTGCGGGTCGCGGAAGGCGGTCTGGCGCAGGCGCAGGAAGCGCTCGACGAACCAGACCTCGAGATCGGCCTCGTCGGCGTTCAGATAGACCGAGAAATCGAAGAAATCCGAGACGAAGGGCAGGCCGCGCCCGTCTTTCGACGGGCGGTTCGGCAGCAGCACGTTGAGGCCCTCGACGATCAGGATGTCGGGCCGGTCGACCACGATGCTCTCGTCCGGCACCACGTCATAGACGAGATGCGAATAGACGGGCGCGGCGACGCGCCGCCGCCCGGCCTTGACGTCCGACAGAAAACGCAGGAGCGCCGTGCCGTCGTAGCTTTCGGGAAAGCCCTTCTTGCGCATCAGCCCTTCGGCCTCGAGCACGGCGTTGGGATGCAGAAAGCCGTCGGTGGTGACGAGCTGGACCTTGGGCGTGTTGGGCCAGCGCGAGAGCAGCGCGGTCATGACGCGGGCGAGCGTCGACTTGCCGGCCGAGACCGAGCCCGCGACGCCGATGATATAGGGCGTCTTGCCGCCTTCGGCGCCGAGGAAGCGCTGCGTCGCCTTGTAGAGCCCCTGCGTCGCCGCGACATAGAGCGCGAGCAGGCGCGACAGCGGCAGGTAGATGGCCACGACCTCGTCGAGCGACATCGGGTCGTTGATGCTTTTCAGGCGCGACAGGTCCTCGCGCGTCAGGGTCAGCGGCGTGTCGGCGCGCAGCGCCGCCCATTCCTCGCGCGTGAAATGATGGTAGGGGGAGAGGATTTCGGCCGGATCGGCGCGGCCGTCCATGAAGAAGCGCTCCTGCGCGGCGGCGGTCGTGACGAAATCGTCCCGGACGCTCACGGGACGGCGCTTTCGGCGGCGGCTCCCGCAGGCTGGCGCGCGGCCTTTTCGGCGTGGCCCGACATCGACGTGCGCCGTTCGAGCTCGGCCAGCACCTCGGCGAGCGGGACGCCGCGCGTCTGGAGCAGCACCAGAAGATGGTAGACCACGTCGGCGGCCTCGGCCACGACATGCCGGCGCTCCGGCTCAAGGGCGGCGATGACCAGTTCGACCGCCTCCTCGCCGAATTTCTTGGCCGCCCGCGGCGGCCCGGCCTCGAGCAGCGACTTGGTGTAGGAGGCGGCGGAGTCGGACTTCGCCCTGTCGGCGATGATCGCCGCGAGGTCGTCGAGGCTAAACGGCGTCATCCTTCCATCCCGGCGTCTGGAGCGTCTAGACTAGTCCATCCATGCGCATCCGCAATCCGCAATTGGCCATATGCCGCTTGGCCTCGCCGATGGTGAATTCGCCGAAATGGAAGATCGAGGCGGCGAGCACGGCGCTGGCGTGGCCGTCGCGCACGCCTTCGACGAGATGGTCGAGCGTGCCGACCCCGCCCGAGGCGACGACCGGAATGGTCACGGCGTCGGCCACCGCCCGGGTCAGGGCGAGGTCGAAGCCGCTTTTCGCCCCGTCGCGGTCCATCGAGGTGAGCAGAATTTCGCCGGCGCCGAGCGCCGCGACCTCCCTCGCGTAGTCCACCGCGTCGAGCCCCGTGGGCGTGCGCCCGCCATGGGTGAAGATCTCCCAGCGGTCCGGCCCCGTCTGCTTGGCGTCGATGGCGACGACGACGCATTGCGCGCCGAATTTTTCGGCCGCCTCGCGCACGAAGCCGCGGTTCTTGACCGCCGCGGTCATGATCGAGGCCTTGTCGGCGCCGGCCAGCAGAAGCTGGCGGATGTCCTCGAGCGTGCGCACGCCGCCGCCGACGGTGAGCGGCATGAAGCAGGCTTCCGCCGTGCGGCGCACGACGTCGAGCAGGATCGGCCGGTCGTCGGAGCTTGCGGT
The DNA here is from genome assembly GCF_044226135.1 of Methylocella sp. Classification (NCBI taxonomy): domain Bacteria; kingdom Pseudomonadati; phylum Pseudomonadota; class Alphaproteobacteria; order Hyphomicrobiales; family Beijerinckiaceae; genus Methylocella; species Methylocella sp. The sequence goes on from NZ_JBGAHM010000027.1 coordinate 40,288, forward strand.
GATGTCGAGGAAGCAGAGCTCGTCGGCCCCGGCGGCGTCATAGGCCATGGCGCATTCGACCGGATCGCCGGCGTCGCGCAGGTCGACGAAATTGACGCCCTTGACGACGCGCCCGTCCTTGACGTCGAGGCAGGGAATGATGCGGGATTTGAGCATGGGGGTCCTCAGGCCGCCTTCGCGCCGGCGATCAGCGCCAGCGCCGCGGCCGGCTCCAGCCGGCCGTCATAGAGCGCGCGCCCGGCGATCGCCCCTTCGAGCTTGCGGCAGGCGGGCTCAAGGAGGCGCTTCACGTCGTCGATCGAGGCGAGACCGCCGGACGCGATGACCGGAATGCTCAGCGCTTCGGCGAGCGCCACGGTGGCGTCGAAATTCAGGCCCTTCAAAAGCCCGTCGCGCGCAATGTCGGTGAAGATGAGCGCGGCGACGCCGGCGTCCTCGAAGCGCTTGCCGAGTTCGAGCGCGGTCACGTCAGACGTCTCGGCCCAGCCCTCGACGGCGACGCGCCCGTCGCGCGCGTCGATCCCGACCGCGATTTTGCCCGGAAAACGGCGCGCGGCGGCTTTCACGAACTCCGGGTCGCGCAGCGCCGCCGTGCCGATGATGACCCGGGCGATCCCCTTTTCGAGCCAGGCCTCGACGGTTTGCAGCGTGCGCACGCCGCCGCCGAGCTGGACGGGAAGCTTCACTCTCGCCAGCACGGCCTCGACCGCGGCGGCGTTCTTCGGCTTGCCGGCGAAGGCGCCGTCGAGATCGACCATGTGCAGGTAACAGAAGCCGGCCTTTTCAAAGCTCGCCGCCTGCGCCGCCGGATCGTCGGAGAAGACCGTCGAGCGGGCCATGTCGCCCTGCACGAGGCGCACGCAGCGCCCGTCCTTGAGGTCGATCGCGGGAAAAAGGATCATGGCTTCCACTTCAGGAAATTGGCGATGAGGCGCAGGCCGAGCTCCTGGCTCTTCTCGGGATGGAACTGCACGCCCAGAATATTGTCGCGCCCGACCATGGCCGCAAATTTTCCGCCGTAATCCGAGCTCGCGACAAGATTTTCGGCGTGTTTCGGCCGGAAGGCGTAGGAATGCACGAAATAGGCGTGCAGCCCGGCGGGCCCGAGCGGCAGGCCTTCGAGCACGGGATGCAACTCGCCCTCGGGCTCGAGCGTGTTCCAGCCCATGTGCGGGATCCGCAGCGCGGGATCTGAGGGGCGCAGCGCGTCGACCACGCCCTCGACCCAGTTGAGCCCCGGCGTGTCGCCATGCTCGAGGCCGCGCGTCGCGAGCAACTGCATGCCGACGCAGACGCCAAGGAAGGGCCGGCCGCGCTCGAGCACGGCGGCGCGCATCGCCTCATAAAGGCCGGCGACGGATTTGAGGCCCCTGCGGCAGTCGGCGAAGGCGCCGACGCCCGGCAGCACGACGCGGTCGGCGGCGCGCACCAGCGCGGCGTCGGCGGTGACGGCGACCTCGGCCGCGATCCCGGCCTCGCGCGCCGCGCGCTCGAAGGCCTTGTGCGCCGAATGGAGATTGCCCGAGCCGTAATCGACGATCGCGACCTTCATGGCGCGCGCCCCGTGAAGCTTTCGGGCCTTGGCATCACGCCGAGAACGCCGGTTTGCGCGCCGGGGTTTTTCATCGGCGCGGCGCCGGCTTGGCCGCGGCCCGGGCGGGGCGCGCCGGGGCCGGAGAAATAGACGCTTTCGGCGGCTTCAAGGTTCGGCGCGCTGACGACGCCGGCGAGGCCGTAGCCGCGCCGCAGCAGCCGCCGTTCAAGCAGCCCGCCCGCCTCGACGCCGAGAAAGAGACGCAAAAGCGCGATCAGCGCCAGCGCCGCGCCGGGCGCGATCACCCCCGAGACGGCGAGCGCGGCGACGGCGAGCACGACGGCGGCGACAAGCGCCGCGGCGAGCCAGAGCCTTTGCGAAAGCAGCCAGAGCGCGCCGAAGAGAAAGGCCGGCCAGCTGAAGCATTGCCGCACGAAAACGGCGTCGGCCGCGTCCCCGTTGCGCGGCGCATGGATGGAATAGACCGCCATGGACGTGTTCCCTGGACGTTTCCTGACGAAAGCGGCGTCAGGGCCGGTCTTCGGGCCGGCGGCCGAAGGCGAAGCAAGGCGCGTTCCGGCCGCGCCTCAGCCGGCGAGCGAACCCTTGGTGGACGGCACCGCGCCCTTCTGGCGCGGATCGACCTCGACCGCCGCGCGCAGCGCCCGGGCGAGGCCCTTGAAGCAGGATTCGGCGACATGATGCGCGTTGACGCCATAGAGCGTCTCGACATGGACGGTGAGCCCGGCGTTCATCACGAAGGCCTGGAAGAACTCGCGCACGAGGTCGGTGTCGAAGCCGCCGATCTTCTCGCGCGAGAACTCCGTGCGGAACACGAGGAAGGGCCGGCCCGAGACGTCGACCGCGACGCGGGTCAGGGTTTCGTCCATGGGCAGCAGCACGTCGGCGTAGCGCGTGACGCCGGCGCGGTCGCCGAGCGCCTGGCGCAGCGCCTGGCCGAGCGCGATGCCGCAGTCCTCGACCGTATGGTGCTGGTCGATGTGCAGGTCGCCTTTCGCCGTCACGGTCATGTCGATCAGGGAATGGCGCGCGAGCTGGTCGAGCATATGGTCGAAGAAGCCGACGCCGGTCGAAATGGTCGAGGCGCCCGTCCCGTCGAGATCGACCGAGACCGAGATGTCGGTCTCTTTCGTCTTGCGCGAGAGGGCTGCGGCGCGCGCGGGCGCTGAAGGATCGGCCTTGGTCATGGGCCATGCTCTATCAAGCCGCGCGCGCCATGGCTAGCGCGGCTTCAAGGGGCTGGCGGGGCTCCGGCGCGGCGCGGAACACGCGGAAATTTCAATTGGGCGCAAGGCTCCGATGGACTATGAAGCGTGGTTCGGGAGCGCCGGTCCCCGCGCGTCGCCGCAGAAGCGAATCGAGGACGAAATGACCACCCTCACGCCAGCCGCCCCCGAGGAGGCCGCCGAAGCGGTCGCGCAGGCCTACGCCGACCGGGCGGCGCTCGCCGTGACGGGGCTCGGCTCCAAGGCGGGGCTCGGACGGCCGTGGAACGCCGAGCGGCGGCTCGACCTGTCGCGCCTTTCGGGCGTCACCTTCTATGAGCCGGCCGAGCTCGTCGTCTGCGCGCGGGCCGCGACGCCGCTCGAGGAGATCGAGGCGCTGCTTGCGGCGAACGGCCAGGAGCTCGCGTTTGAACCGATGTCGTTCGACGCGCTCTATGGCGCCGGCGCGGGCTCGATCGGCGGCGCGCTGATGGCCAATCTGTCGGGGCCGCGCCGCGTCAGGGCGGGCGCGGCGCGCGACCACATTCTGGGCGTCAGGGCGGTCAACGGACGCGGCGAGGCCTACAAGGCCGGCGGCACGGTGGTCAAGAACGTCACCGGCTATGATCTGGCGCGCGGGCTCGCCGGCTCCTTCGGCGCGCTCGGCGTCGTCACCGAGGTCAATTTCAAGGCGCTGCCGCGGGCCGAGACGGCGGCGACGCTGGTCCTGCCGGGGCTTGCGCCCAAACCCGCCGTCGCCGCGCTCTGCGCCGCCATGGGCTCGCAAGCCGACGTCTCGGGCGCGGCGCATCTGCCGCCCTTCGCCGCGAACAGCCTCGGCTTTCCCGCCGCCGCGACGCTGCTGCGAATCGAAGGCTTCGCGCCTTCGGTCGAGGAGCGCTTCGAGCGGCTCGCCGCGCTGCTGCGCGACTACGCCGCCCCCGAGCGGCTCGACGCGGAGGCCTCGGGCCGGGCGTGGCGCGCGATCCGCGACGTCGTCCCGCTCGCCGCGCCGCGCGACCGGATCATCTGGAAAGTCTCGGTCGCGCCGACCGCCGGCCCGGCCGTCGCCGCGGCGGTCGCCCGGGCGCATGACTGCGAGGCGATGTTCGACTGGTCGGGCGGGCTCGTCTGGCTCGCGCTCGCCCCCGACGCCGCCGAGGACGGCGCCGCCGAGCTGATCCGCGGCGCGGTCGCGGTGCAGGGCGGCGGCCACGCGACGCTGGTGCGCGCGCCCGACGGGCTGCGCGCCGGCACGCCCGTGTTCCAGCCGCTCGATCCGGCGCTCGAAGCGCTTTCGCTGCGGCTCAAGGCGCAGTTCGATCCCGCCGACATTCTGGAGCGCGGCCGTCTCCGCGCCAGGGCCTGACCTCATGCAGACGCATTTCACCGACGCCCAGCGCGAGGACCCGCGCGTCAGGATCGCCGAGCCGATCCTGCGCAAATGCGTGCATTGCGGCTTCTGCACCGCCACCTGTCCGACCTTCGTGCTGCTCGGCGACGAGCTCGATTCGCCGCGCGGGCGCATCTATCTCATGAAGGAGATGCTCGAACACGGCCGGCCCGCCGACGCCGAGACGGTGAAGCATGTCGACCGCTGCCTCTCCTGCCTGTCCTGCATGACGACCTGCCCCTCGGGCGTCAACTACATGCACCTCGTCGACGAGGGCCGCGCCCATATCGAGGAGACCTTCGTCCGCGCCCCGGCCGACCGCGCCCTGCGCGCCCTGCTCGCCGCCGTGCTGCCCTATCCGGCGCGCTTCCGCCTCGCGATCCGCGCCGCCGCGCTCGGCGCGCCCTTCGCGCCGCTGCTCGAACGGGCGGGCGAGACCGGCGCGCGGCTCGCGGCCATGCTGCGGCTCGCGCCGCGCGCCCTGCCGAAGCCGAGCGCCTTCCCGCAGGAGGTGGTGAAGCCCGCGCAAAAGCCCGTCGCCCGCGTCGCCCTGCTCGCGGGCTGCGCGCAGAAGCCGCTGCGGCCCTCGATCAACGACGCCGCGATCAGGCTGCTGACGCGCCTTGGCGTCGAGGTGGTGCAGCCGAAGGGCGAAGGCTGCTGCGGCGCCCTCACCCATCATCTCGGCCGCGACGAGGAGGCGAGGGCCTTCGCGCGGCGCGACATCGACGTCTGGACCGCCGAGATCGAGGCGCGCGGCCTCGACGCCGTCGTCGTCACCGCCTCGGGCTGCGGCACCGTGCTCAAGGACTACGGCCACATGCTGCAGGACGATCCGGCCTACGCCGCGAAGGCCGCGAAGATCTCGGCGCTGACCAGGGACGTGACCGAATTTCTGGCGAGCCTGCCGCTGAAGCCGCTGGCGAACCGGCAGAAGCTGACCCTCGCCTATCATTCGGCCTGCTCGATGCAGCACGGCCAGAAGATCACGAGCCTGCCCAAGGAGCTTCTGCGCAACGCCGGATTCGAGGTGCGCGACCCGCCCGAGGGGCATCTGTGCTGCGGCTCGGCCGGCACCTACAATATTTTGCAGCCAAAACTCGCCGCCGCGCTGCGCGCGCGCAAGATCGCCAACATCAGATCGACCGGCGCCGACGCCATCGCCGCCGGCAACATCGGCTGCATGACGCAGATCGGCGACGGCGCGGGCGCGCCGGTGCTGCATACGGTCGAGCTGCTCGACTACGCCTATGGCGGCCCCGCGCCGGCCGCGCTCGCGGCCGTCTGAAGGGCCCGCGGCCTCAGTCGAGCCGCGCCCTGCCCCGTCCCGGACTCAGCCGGCGCGCGCTTCCCGCGCCGCCGGCGAGCAGGGAGCGGATGAGAACGGCGATGGTCACGCCGTTGTGCAGGGCCGCCGCGCCGATGGGCGTGAGGCGGCCGAGCACGGCGGCGGCGAGAATGGCCGAATTCGCGCCCACGGCGACGCGGAAGTTCGATCTTATCAGCCGCATCGTCGCCTGCGAAATGTCGACCATGTCGGCGAGCTGGTCGAGCCGGTCTTCGGTCAGCACCACGTCGGCGGTGGCGCGGGCGATGTCGGCCGCGCGCGGCATGGCGACGCCGACGTCGGCGGCCATCAGCGCCGGGCCGTCGTTCACGCCGTCGCCGACATAGGCGACGCGCGCGCCCTGCGCCTTGAGCTCCATGATGATGCGCGCCTTGTCCTCGGGCTGCTGCTCGTAGAACACTTCGTCCATGCCGAGCGCCTCGCCGAAGGCGAGCGCCCTGGCGCGATGGTCGCCCGTGATCATGACGAGCCGCCGGACGCCGAGCGCGCGCAGCCGCCGCAGGGTGGCGGCGCTCTCGGGGCGCAGCCGGTCCCGCAGGGCGAACATGGCGAGCGGGCGGTCGTTGCGCGCGGCGTAGAGCAGCGACTTGCCCTCCGCCTGGAAACGCGCCGCCTGCGCCCGCTGCGCGGCGAAGGAGACGTGTTCGTCGTCTTCGAGATAATGACGGCTGCCGAAGCGGACCACGTCGCCGTCGATCTCGCCCTCGACGCCATGGCCGACGATGAAATTGACCTCCTGGTGATGCACATGGGCGAGGCGCCGCCGCCTCGCCAGCTGCACGACGGCGCCGGCGATCGGATGGGTCGTGTGCTCGCCGAGCGAGGCGACCACCGCGACCGCCTCCTCCTCGCTCACGCCGGGCAGCAGCGGGCAGATGTCGGTCACCTGCAGCGTGTTGTGGGTCAGCGTGCCGGTCTTGTCGAACACCACCGTGTCGACGCCGGCGAGCGCCTCGACCGCCTGCCCGCTCTTGGCGAGGCAGCCGTTGCGGGCGGCCTTGTACATGGCGGTCTTGAGCGCGATCGGCGTGCCGAGCTTCACGGTGCAGGAATAATCGACCATGAACACCGCCTCCATGCGCCGCCAGTCGCGCGTCAGCGCGAAGACGCCGGCGGCGGAGCCGAGCGTGACGCCGACGCGCTTGTCGGCGAGCGCGGCGGAGATCGACTGGATCTCGGCCGGCCGCTCCAGCGCGTCCTGGATGTAGCGGGCGATGCGGCCGGTGGTGGTGCCCTGCCCGACCCGCTCCGCGCGGATGACGAGGCGCCCGTCCGTGACGACGCCGCCGGCGAGCGCGGGATCGCCCTTCGCCCTCGGCGCGGGCAGGCTTTCGCCGGTCACCGCCGACTGGTCGACATAGGCGTCGCCCGAGACGACGACGCCGTCGACGGGAATGGTCTCGCCCGCGCCGACGGCCACATGCTCGCCGCCCGTGAGCGCGGCGAAAGGCGTCTTGACGAGGTCGCCATTCTCTTCGACGACCCAGACGTCGCCCGGGGCGCGATGCAGCAGCGAGCGCAGAAGATCGTCGGAGCGCTCGATGGTGGTCGCCTCGATATAGGCCGCGAGCTCGACGAGGAAGCGCGTGAAGTTGGCGGTCGCATATTCGCCGCGCGCCGTCGGCAGGCCGATGGCGATGGCGTCGAGCGTCTCGACGCACAGGCCGCGCCGCGCCGTGGCGACGACGCCGCGCACGAGGCTGCCCGACACGTTGGCGAGGGTGAGGGCGGCCGCCGCCGGACGCGGCAGCAGCCG
>NZ_JBGAHM010000062.1:0-5164 GCF_044226135.1 Methylocella sp.
CCGTGACGCGGCGCGGTTTTTCGGCCGCGGCCTGGTCGTCGGCCTCCTTCCCGGGCCGCGCCGCCCCGAAGCGCCTGAGCGCCGAATTGAGCTGGCCGCCGGCGAGGAAGATCGTCGAAATCATGTAAAGGAACACCAGCGCGATCATGACCGAGGCGAGGCCGGCGTAGGTCGAGACGTAGTTGCGCGCGAATTCGGCGAGATAGGAGCCAAACAGCACGCCGGCCGCGACCCACACCACGAAGGTGAAGACGACGCCCGGCAGAATGTCGCGCAGCCGCCGCTCGCCCGCCGGCAGAAATTTGTGCACCACGACGAGCGCGAGCAGCAGCACCAGCGTCGCGATGCCGAAGCGGCTCAGCGTGACGAGCCGGTCGAGCGACTCGAGATGGGGGGCGTAACGCAGCACGATCTCCCAGACGACGGGCGCGGCGACCACGGAGACCGCGAGCGTCAGGAGCGCGATGGCTCCGACGAGCACATAGGCGATCGATTCGAGCCGCAGCACATACCACGGGCGCGTCTCCGGCGTGTCATAGGCGCGGTTGAGGCCGATGCGCAGGGCCTCGACGCCGCTCGACGAAAAATAGAGCGACAGCACGCCGCCGAAGGTCAAAAGCCCGCCGCGCGCCTGCGTCAGGACATTGTGCACCTCCGCCGCGACCGGGACCGCGACCTGCTCCGGCCAGGCCTGGAACAGCACCTTGACCGCCTCGTCGGCGACCTCGGCCGAGCCGAAGAAGCCCGCGAGCGCCGTCATGAAGATCAGGAAGGGGAACATCGAGGTGAGGATCGAGAGCGCGATGTGGCTGGCGATGGCCCAGCCGTCGTCGGCGGAGAATTTCATCGCCGCGTCGTAGAAGATTTTTGCGACCGTCCACATGGCTCGCGTTCTCGCCTCGCGCGTGTCGTGTCAGGGTTCGGGCGCCGGAGCGCGCGACGCCCGCCGTGCGGCGCAGCCTTGCGCCGGGCGGGGTTCATGTTCTAGATTCGTTCGCGCAGCCTCCCGAATCGCCAGCTTTCGGGACGAGCCGGCGGCCGGCCGCAGGATCCCGGATGGACCCGATTCTCTTGGACCGTTTCGCCGTGTGGCTCAATGGCGCGCCGCCCGGCGTCGCGCAAGGCCTCGTGGCCGGGGCGGCCCTTTCCGCGCTGGCCCTTGGCCTCGCCGCGCTGGCGCGGAGGTCTGCGGGCGCGCGCCGCGCGCGCGAACTCGAAGCCGCGATGAGCGCCATGGCGCGGCAGAACGCCGAATTTTCCGGGCGCATGCGCGCCTTCTGCGAGACCGTCGGCGCGCGGCAGTCCGACCTCGCCCGTTTCGTCGCCGCGCGGCTCGACGCCGTCTCGGCCCGCGTCGGGGCGGACGTCGAGACCTCGGGCCGGGCCGCCGGCGAGCAGCTCGCCCGGCTCAACGAAAGAATCGCCGTGATCGACGCGGCGCAGGCGCGGCTGACGCGGCTCTCGCAGGAGGTGGTCGGCCTCAAGGAGATCCTCGGCGACAAGCAGACGCGCGGGGCGTTCGGCCAGGGCCGCATGGAGGCGATCGTCCGCGACGCGCTGCCGCCTTCCGCCTACGCCTTCCAGCACCGGCTTTCGACGGGCGTGCGCCCCGATTGCGTGGTGCGGCTGCCGGGCGACCCGCGGCTGCTCGTGATCGACGCCAAGTTTCCGCTCGAAGGGCTCGCGGCCTTCCGTGAGGCGCAGACCGCCGACGCCCGCCGCGCCGCCGCTACGCGGGCGCGCGCCGACCTCGCGAAACATGTCCGCGACATCGCCGAGCGTTATTTCGTGCCGCATGAGACGCAGGACGTCGCGCTGATGTTCGTGCCCGCCGAATCGCTGTTCGCCGACATCAACGAACATTTCCCGGAGGTCGCCCGAAACGCGCACCGCCGCCGCGTGTTCATCGTCTCGCCCTCGCTGCTCATGATGGCGACGCAGCTTTTGCAGGCGCTGGCGCGCGACGCGCGGATGCGCGAGGAGGCGCATCTGATCCAGGCCGAAACGCGCCGGCTCGTCGCCGAGGTCGAGCGGCTGCGCGCCGGCGCGCGCAAGCTCGACGCGCATTTCAACGCCGCCCACGCCGACCTCGCGCAGATCCTCGCCGGGGCCGAGCGGGTGGCGCGCGCCGGCGCCCGCATCGAAGACATGGAGTTCGACGCGCCGCGCGACGGACCGACGATGAAGGCCGCCGAATGAGAGCCTATCTCGTCCCGTTCTGCCAAAGGCCGAAGGTCGCCCCGGTCGGGTCCGTGACGACCGCGAAATAGCCCATCTCGGGAACTTCCATCTTCTCGACGCAGACGGTCCCGCCGAGCGCGACCGCCTTCTGCGCCGCCGCCGCCACGTCGTCGACGAGCACATAGGGCATCCACGCCGACGGCATGCCCGGGACCGGAGAGGCCATCATGCCGCCGCCGGTTCCTTCGCCGACGCCGATCAGCGTATAGACCTTGTCGGGGCCAAACGACATGTCATGCAGGTCCCAGGCGAACAGCGACTGATAGAACGTCTTCGCCTTGCCGACGTCGGTCGTGCTCAGTTCGACGTGCACGAAAGGATTGCCCATGGTGAAGCTCCAGATGATTGCGCACGAGCGTCTCGCGCGCCAGCATGGCCCCGCGGCCGGAACGGCCGCCGCCCGCCCGCACCATGCCTTACAACTTCTTTACGCGACGTCAGCATGAAGCTCGCCCCCTCGAAGCCGCCGGGAGGCGGCGCGGCCTATTACGCCATCCTCGTCTGCGCCACCTTCCTGATGGCGTCGAGCTTCATCGCCGGCAAGGTTCTGCTGTCGCATGGCGCGCCGGCCTTTTTGCTGGTCGGCTGGCGCTTCGTCGTCGCCGCCGGCGCGGCGGCGGCCGCGCTTTATTTCACGACGGACAAATTCTTTACGGCGCTGTTTCCGGCCCGTTTCGAGGCCACGGACTGGCTGACCGTGATCGTCATCGGCGTGCTCCAGACCTCCATGGCCATGGGCCTCCTGTTCTGGGCGATGGAGACCATCCCGCCGCCGACCGCCGCCATATTGCTGTTCACCAATCCGCTCTGGGTCGCGCTCGTCGGCCATGCGCTTCTGGGCGAGCGGCTGTCCGGCCTGCGCCTCGCCGGCCTCGGGCTCGGCGTCGCCGGGGTGGCGCTGGCGCTCGGCGGCGGCTTCAGCCTCGAGGGCGAGGCGCTGAAGGGCGAGGCGCTCGGCCTTTGCGCCGGCCTCTCCTGGGCGGCGTCGACGCTCGTCAACAAGAGGGCGCGGCTGCCGATCGAGACCTGGGCGCTGACCTTCTGGCAGATGGCGTCCGGCGCGATCGCGCTGCTCGTCGTCGCCCATGCGCGCGGGCAGAGCTGGCCGGCCGATTTTCCGGCCACGGGCTGGCTCTGGTTCGCGTGGCTCGCGATTCCCGGATCGACGGCCTCGTTCGGCCTGTGGTTCCTCGCGCTCACCATGGGCGGGGCGACGCGCTCCTCGGGCTATCTCTTCCTTGCGCCGCTGTTCACCGTGCTTCTGTCGGCGGCGATTCTCGACGCCCACGTCACGCCGGTCCAGCTTCTCGGCGGCGCGCTGATCGGCGCGGGCGTGTTCATGATCAACCGCGTCCCGAAGCCCGCAGCCGCCGAGGCGGGCTAGAAATCGGTGCGGGCGCGCATCGCCGCGGCGAGCGTGCCCTCGTCGAGATAGTCGAGCTCGCCGCCGACCGGCACGCCATGGGCGAGCCGCGTGGTCCTGACGTTGAAGCCCGAAAGAAGGTCGGTCACGTAATGCGCCGTGGTCTGGCCGTCGACGGTGGCGTTGACCGCCAGCACGACCTCGAGGACGCCCCCCTGCGCGACGCGCTCGACGAGCCGGGCGAGGTTCAGGTCCTTGGGGCCGATCCCGTCGAGCGGCGACAGCACGCCGCCGAGCACATGATAGCGCGCGTTGAGCGCCCGCGCGCGCTCAAGCGCCCACAGGTCGCCGACAGTCTCGACCACCACCAGCGCATGCGGGTCGCGCCGCTCGTCGCGGCAGATGGCGCAGGGGTCGCAGCTGTCGACGTTGCCGCAGACCGAGCAGGTGACGATCTTCTCCTGCGCCGTCCGCATCGCCTCGGCGAGCGGCCCGAGCAGCTCGTCGCGCCGGCGCATCAGATGCAGCGCGGCGCGCCGCGCCGAGCGCGGCCCGAGGCCCGGCAGCCGCGCGAGAAGCTGGATCAGGCGCTCGATTTCGGCGCCGCAGATGCGTTCGGCCAAGGCGGCAGGCTCAGCGAGGACGGGTCAAAAGGGCAATTTCATGCCCGGCGGCAGGGCGAGGCCCGAGGCGACGCTCTGCATCTTCTCCTCCATCACGCGCTCGGCCTTCTTGCGCGCGTCCTCATGCGCCGTGACGATGAGGTCCTCGAGGATCTGGCGCTCGTCGGCCTTCATGAGCGCGTCGTCGATGACGATGTTGCGCAGCTGGCCCTTGGCGCTCAGCGTGACGCGCACCATGCCGCCGCCCGACTGGCCCTCGACCTCGACGCGCTCGATCTCGGCCTGCATCTCCTGGATCTTCTCCTGCATGGCCTGCGCCTGCTTCATCAAGCCCAGCATGTCGCGCATGAGCGATCCTTTCTCTTGGTCCCGCGCGAACGGCGCGCCTGCAGCGTCTTGCATCAAAAATCCGTCTCGGAATAGCCGTCGTCGGCAAAGCCGTCCTCGACCTGGCCGGCTTCGTCCGGGGCGTCGGCCGAAGCGGCGTCCGCCGCCTCCTCCTTGGCCCGCACAGCGACAATCTCCGCGCCGGGAAAAAGCTCCATCGCCCGGCGCACCGCAGGATCGGCGAGCACGCCCCTCATGGCGTCCTCGGCGCGCGACTCCGCCTCCTCCCGCAGCGTCGGCCGGCCGGGCTCGCTCGACACCGCGACGAGCCAGCGCCGCCCGGTCCAGTCCTGCAGCTTGCGCATCAGCGTCTGCGCCAGCAGCGGCGAGGCCTCGGGCATGGGAGCGAATTCGATCGACCCGTCTTCGAAACGCACGAGCCGCACGTCGCGTTCGAGCGCCATCTTGAGCTGAATGTCGCGGCGGCTGGCGGCGAGCGCCACGACCTCGGCGAAGCTCGCGAGCCTCGGCGCCGCGTCTGGCGCCGCCTCGATTCGGGCGGCGAGCGCCGCGCCCTGCGCCATGCGCGGCGCCTGCGCCGCCTGGCCCG